>JANJUB010000158.1 GCA_024710805.1 Fimbriimonadaceae bacterium
CTTTGGGCGTCACACTCCCCGCGCGCTCTCCCTTCGGCACAATCAAGAACTGCCCCGCCGAGAATCCAGTCAATCCGCAGATCGCGGCCAAGAGCACAGCGATTCGAGCATGAATCATGCGGTCACCCCACTTGTCAATGATGGGACGGCTCAACGGGTACGAGGATTCGCCGATCCTTGGGGTTGGGGATAACCCGTACGGTAACCTGAGCAACCCTGCCTATGGCTCAAACCTACCGGATCGGCATCGACGCGCGCTTCTTCCGAAACTCGACCGGAGGCATCGGGCGGTACACCCGTGAACTCATCGATGGGATCGCTCGGCTGGACACCGAGAACGAGTACTTCGTCTTCCTGACCCCCGCCGACCGCGACGAGTGGACGCTGTCGCAATTCAACTTCACGCCCGTCGTCGTCGATGCGCCGCATTACAGCAGGGCCGAGCAAACGACACTCTTGAAGTCGCTGAATGCGCACCGCCTCGACCTGGTCCACTTCCTCAACTTCAACCACCCGCTCTTCTACCGCAGGCCGTTTGTGACCACGCTGCACGATCTGACCATTCTCCACTTTCCCGTGGCGACCCGCAGCGGCAAGGGATCGGGCATCAAGTTCATGATGTTCAAGCGCGTACTGGAGCACGCGCTGCGCGGCGCACGCCAGGTCATCGCGATCTCGGAACATTCCGCAGCCGACGCACAGGCGACGCTCGGCATTCCGGCCGCCAAGATCTCGGTGGTCTATGAGGGCCATCCCGAGCCCAAGGCGCTACCCGCCGATAGCGAATCGAGACTCCGCGCGTTTTTAGGAACCGACCGGCCCTACTTCCTCTTCGTCTCGATGTGGCGGGGGCACAAGGGAATCCTGACGTTGCTCCAGGCATTCGCCGAGTTTAAACGTGCGAGCGGACTTCCCCACCAGCTCGTTATGGCGGGCAAGGCTGACGCCGCTCCGCCCGACGTTCGCGCGGCGATCGATGAGCATCCGTTCCGCGCCGACGTGGTGACGCCTGGGTTCGTGCCGGACGAACTTCTTTCCGCGCTCTACACCCACGCGAATGTGTTCGTGATGCCTTCGGAGTACGAGGGCTTTGGGCTGCCGGTGCTGGAAGCGCTCAGCTACGGCACCCCGACCATCGTCGCAAACAACAGCTCGCTCCCCGAGGTGGGAGGTGACGCGGTCCTGTACTTCCCCACCCGCGACGCGTCCGCCCTGGCTTCGCGAATGCACGAAATCGTTGCCGATGAGAACCTACGTGCACGTCTACAAAAGGCCATGCCGGCCCAACTGGCCAAGTTCTCTTGGGATCGATGCGCGGCAGAGACGTTGCAGGTCTATCGCGACGTGCTTGACAGGGCCAAGTAAACGAGCCGGACCCAGAACGGGCCCGGCTCGTAGGAGACATCCGCGAGGACCTACTTCTTGACCTTGACTCCGGTCGACACGCCGACGTTGTTTTGAGCGTCGTACGCCTTGGTTGTAAGCGTGTACACGCCGTTGGCCCAAGACGTTCCGTTGACGCTGAAGCTCCACGGTGCGCTCATGTCGGTGCTGGCGAGGACTCCATTGACGTACAGCTCAACCTTAACCACTTCGACATTGTCGCTAGCGGTTGCAGTCACGCTGAAGCTGGCTCGCACCCGGGAGTTGGTCCTCGGCGTGGTGATGGCAGTCACTGGCGGCGTGGTGTCCTGGTTGGAAACGGTCACGCCGATCTGCGCCGATCCGACATTGTCGGCCGCATCCTTAGCCTCGACGCGCAGGTTGTGTCCGCCGTTGGCAACCGTTAGGGTGTCCCACGAGTACTCGTACGGAGCCGTCGTATCCGTGGCGACAAGAGCACCGTTCACATAGAAGCTGACCGAGGCCACCCCGACGTTGTCGCTCGCATTTACGTGAACCGTCGTTGTTCCCGAAACGGTCGCGCCGTTGGTCGGCTGGATGAACGAGACCGTCGGCGGCGTGGTATCGTTGCCGCCGCCACCCAGACTGAGCGCCAGAGCAACCGCCGCATCGGCGTTCACGCGACCCCAGCCGTACTCCTGGTCCCAGCCGGCAGCGCCGCGGTCGACCGCGGTCTGCGTCAGGACGTCCTGGATCTCGGATGCGGTCAGTGCTTCGTTCGCGGAGATGACCAACGCGGCCACACCGGCGGTCACCGGCGCGGAGAACGACGTGCCCGACCAGCCCCCATAGCCGCCGCCTCGGTTCGTACTCTGGATGTTCACGCCCGGCGCCGAGATATCGACCGCCGGTCCCCATGTGGACCACGACGCGCGATTATCGTTCGAGTCGGTTGCGCTCACCGTTAGCGCGTAGGGGCTGCCCGCGCCGTTGTTGACCGCGCCCGTGTTGCCGGCCGAAATCGTGACCACGCCCCCCGCCTGCTGGAAGTACTGGCAAGCCCAGAGTACGGTCGGATCATACGAGAACTGGTAGCTGATGTTGGCCACCTTCGCGCCATGATCGGCCGCGTAGACGAGTCCGTCCGCAACCGTGCTGGAGTAGCCCCAGCCAGCGGGATCGCTGATCCGGATCGGCATGATCTGGCAGTTCCATGCCACGCCCGCGACGCCGAGTGCGTTGTTGGTAATGGCGGCGGCGCTCCCGGCCACGGCGGTTCCGTGGCCGTGTACGTCAGAGAAGTCCGAGTTGCCTTGGTATGTGTTGTAGCCGTTCACATACTTCGACAGCAGATCGGGATGCAGGGGGTCGCATCCGGTATCGAGGATCGCGATCTTGACCGTTCCGAGACCGATGACCGAGTTCCATGCGTTCGGCGTCCCGATCTTAGCGTGGTGCCACTGGTTGCCGAAAAGCGGATCATTCGGAACCGCCGATGGAGCTACGGCATAGTCAGGTGCCGCAAACACCACGCCCCGCTGGCGGGCAAGATTTGCTGCCACGGCCTTCTCTTGCCCAGGTGCAACTGAAACCACCTTGACCCCGATCTTGGGCAGCGTGCGCAGGACCTCCGATCCTTTGCTGCGCAGATTTGCCTCGACGGATCTGGCCGATGCCTCGTCCGTGAACTTGATGAGAATCCGTCCTGAAGCAGGCTTAACAAAGGTGGGCATCGGGTTCGCCAGCGCGGCGCTGTTCAGGGAAGCGGCCAGCATGAACAGGCTGGTCAAGCGCAGGAAGCTACGTCCGGTTGCGTTCATGGTGGGCATATGCCATGTCCGCCCAACCTCCGAGCCTAGTGATGCTACGTGACCAACGTCCGCTGGGCAAACAAGCGAAAGCCCGGAACTCCGTTAGGGAGTCCCGGGCTTAGCCCACTCGCGCTGCGTCGTTTCTTACTTGATCACGGTGACCGGACTCGACGTGCCAACGTTGTTTCTCGCGTCGTACGCTTTGGTCACCAGCGTGTGGGTGCCTGACGACAGCTGCTTACCCCCGACGCTGAAACTGAAGGGTGCGCTGGTGTCTGTACTCTTGAGAACGCCATTGACCCAAAGCTCGACCTTGGTGACCCCGATATTGTCGGTAGCCGCAGCCGAAACCGAGAGGCTGCCCCTGATCTTCGTGTTGGTCTTGGGCGAGGTGATCGTGGTTACCGGGGGTGTAGTGTCGACCGTGTTCGATACGTTCACGCTGACCTGGGCCGAACCCACGTTGTCTCGCGCATCCCGAGCTTCGGCCCGTAGATTGTGGCTGCCGTTGCCTAGCGCCGTGGTATCCCAGCTGTAGGTGTAAGGCGCACTCATGTCCGTTGCCACGAGCGTGCCATTCACATAGAAGCTGACCGAGGTCACGCCGGTGTCATCCGTCGCGTTCACTTCGACGGACGTCGTGTTGCTGACCGTGGCTCCATTCGTCGGGCGGACAAAGACAACGCTCGGAGCTTGGTTGTCCACGTAACCCTGCAGCGATAGCGCACGCTGGACCGCCGCGTTGGCATCGACGCGTCCCCATCCGTAGAGCGAGTCCCATCCGGCCGTGCCGCGATCGAATGCCGTGCCCGTAAGCACGTCTTGGATCTGCGAGGCGGAAAGCGACAAGTTCGCTGAGACCACCAAAGCAGCTACCCCGGCCGTAATCGGAGCCGAGAACGACGTACCCGACCATCCGCCGTACCCGCCGCCGCGGTTCGTACTCTGGATGTTTACGCCCGGGGCGGAGATGTCCACTGCGGGTCCGGTGGTCGACCACGAGGCGAGGTTGTCGTTGCCATCGGTCGCGCTGACGGTCAGCGCGTAAGGGGTATCTGAACCTGGATGGGCCGATCCGGTGTTGCCGGCCGAGATCGTGACGACCCCGCCCTTCGACTGGAAGTACTGGCATCCCCAGAGGACGGTCGGGTCGTACGAGAACTGGTAGCTGATGTTCGCGACTCGGGCCCCGCGATCGGCGGCATATACCAGTGCGTCGGCGACCGTGCTCGAGTAACCGTAGCCGTTCAAGTCGCTGATCCGGATCGGCATGATTTGGCAGTTCCACGCAACCCCCGCGACCCCGAGGCCGTTGTTGGTGATCGCGGCCGCGCTGCCCGCGACTGCCGTCCCGTGGCCATGAACGTCAGCGAAGTTCGAGTTACCCTCGTAGGTGTTCCATCCGTGAACATACTTCGACATCAAGTCGGGGTGGAGCGGATCGCAACCGGTGTCGAGGATCGCGACCGTCA
Source organism: Fimbriimonadaceae bacterium (assembly GCA_024710805.1). GTDB lineage: Bacteria > Armatimonadota > Fimbriimonadia > Fimbriimonadales > Fimbriimonadaceae > JANJUB01. Next base: position 4,628 of record JANJUB010000158.1, read on the forward strand.
CCGTACCCAGGCCGATGACCGTATCCCACGCCGTGGGGGTCCCGATCTTGGCATGATGCCACTGGTTACCGAACATCGGATCATTCGGCGTCGCGGACAACGCGACCTTGAAGTCGGGTGAAGCAAACACCACCCCTGGCTTTCGGGCCAGAGCCGCGCTCGCCGCTTTCTCTTTGCCAGCGGGCAAGGAAACGACCTTCACGCCGAGCTTGAAGAGACTCCCGATCTCCTTGGCTCCAGCTTGGTTGAGGTAGCTGCTTGCGGTTGCGGAAGACACGCCATTACCGAACTTGACAAGAAGGCGTCCGGTTGCGGGCGTGGAGTCAGCAAGCGCGAAAGCGCTCATCGATGCGGCCAGCCCGAACAACGACGCAACGCGGGTGATGCTTCGTTTCATGACCGGCATATGCCACGGTCATGGGTCGTGAGACCCCAGCAACAATGCACGAACGTGGGTTGCCTGACGAAAGGCAAACGGGGACGCAACCCGCTGAGTTGCGCCCCCGCGCTTGGTTTTCCGAAAGGAGGCCTATCCTCTCTTGCCGACGATGCGTCGCCGCACGAACACACCCGCCGCCGCAATGCCAAGGCCCATGGTGAAGGGCTCGGGAACCACGTTGTTGGGCGGCTGGCCCGTGCCGGTCGTGACGTACCACGTGTCGGCGGATTCTCCACCCAGAGTGAACGAGTTCCGGAACACGAGATGGAATCCATCGTGGACCCATGCGGGCGGCCCCGCCGTGTCGCCGATCAAGGAAGTATAGGTGAAGCTCGCACTCTCCCCTCCGTTTAGGCGATCTCCCTGAGCGTTGGCCGTCCAGCCGGCGACCAAATCCTGATCGCCCTCCCATTTCCAGACGGTGTTGTTGGTCTGAGTTGTATCGTTCCCGCTCGCGCCGAGCAACTGAACGCCATCCCCGACTTTGAAGAAACCCATAACCTGATCGAAATACTCCGTCTGGAGTTGGTTCGACTGGTTGATGAACGTCACCTTCCTCGCATTCGGATCGCTCGACAATGAAATCGTGTAGGTCAACGCGGTGCGGTTGACGGTGATGCCCTCGATCGACGTCATCCTCCAGAAGGATCCGAACGATATTGCTCCTACCTCTCCCGCTGCCGCGATCAAGATACCGATGCCCATCAATCTTTGCAGGGTTCTCATAACTCCCCCTCTAACATCTCCTTTGCGAGACACACCTCGCACCGTCATGTTATCATGCGTCCCTTAACTGGGTGGTTAGAGATTCTAAAAACGGGGTTCTTTGAGAAGGAGCTTCGAGTTGGAACGCGCCGCCGCCAGAAGATCGCGGCGCAAAAAGAAGCGGGCCGGTGATCATTTGAACACCGGCCCACGTTCCGAAGGAGAATCCTTCCCTTTAGGCGGCCTTTGCCTTCATGCGTCGTCGAACGAACGCACCGGCGGCGGCGATGCCGAGGCCCATGGTGAAGGGCTCGGGCACGACGTTGCTGGGAGGGGTGCCACCATTCCAACGGATATACTCAGTAAATCCGTTGGAGTTCTTGTACGTGACGTGCATTCCCCACCAGTTGTTGCTCGGGAAGTTGATTTGGTCAAACTTGCCCGTCTTTGGCGACCCGAGGTTGTTCTTCGGATTGTTGCTCCAACCTGCGAGCCACTGATTATCATCCCAGAAGTTCCATCCGCTTGGACTGGTGTGGTTTGTAGCACCTAACGGCCCCTGGCCTCCACCACCCGTAGCGTGCAAGACATAGAACCCGAAAAAGTTCTCAATCTCCTTCGTGACGCCACCGATCTTAACAGTCGCACCAGGTGTCATTGCGGCAGTCAACTCCTTCGTCCCGAAGTTGTACGACATAGAAAGGCCGCTCATCGCCTGAACCTGGGTAAAAGAACTCCAGTTTTGGGCTTGCGCTCCGACGACCGCCGCCGCAAGGGCACCGATGCCGGCTAGTTTTAAAAATGTGGTTCGCATAGATGGCTCTCCCTCGATTCTCCCCGAGCAGAAGCTCGTCGAGACAAATATTATCACAACTTTTGTCCGACGTGAGACTGAAATCGGAGTTTTTTGCTTCGAACCCGTAAAAGTGCTTGTTCCCCACCCCCGGGTGCGTTGCGGCAAGCTCAAACAAGAACTTGGGCCGGTGGTCGATGACCGCCGGCCCAAAAGGTACTGGGGAGGACTCTTGCTTAGACCGCGATCGCCTTGGCCTTCAATCGGCGGCGAACAAACAGTCCAGCAGCTGCGGCACCAAGACCCATCGTGAAGGGTTCGGGAACCGTGTTCGGCGGATTGCTCGAGATGTAGCCAGTGATCTGATCCTGTACCAGGGGTTGACCACTATTGAGAGCATCCGACAGAAGGATCAGGTTGGCTCGCAAGCCGAACGTTCCCGCCTGAGCGAGCAAGTTTTGCGTCGCAGCATACCGGGCGTTACCTACACCACTGTCCAGTTGGAAGTTGCCCGACGTCAGATCCATGGACCCACCATCGAACAGAATCTCCCATTGAGCAAGCTGGAAAGCCGCGGCGAGATTGTTATCCCAGGCGCCAAGATTTCCATTCAGCGCCAGATACCACAACCGGCCCAGACGTGCAATCTGGGTGAAGTTGAAGGTCACCTGCTGCGATCCGCCCGACCACGTCTGCGTTCCCACGTTCACCATCTCTACACGCTCGTGGGTGTTCGTGCCGTAACCAATGGTCTCGCCAAGTTCCGCGCAGAAGGTGAAGAAGCCACCGGCCTGCGTGAGGTGAGTCACAGCCTCGGCCGGCAAACCGCCCGGCAAAGTTCCTCCGGTCTTTACGGCCCCGAAGCGAACGGCGGCGCCGTCATACATGTTTGTGTTGACATTGCCGGAGTTTAGGTTGCTCCAGGTGCCGATGAAGTTTTGAGCCATCGCGCTGGTGCTCAGAACCGCGATGCCTGCCATAAATACAAATCGTTTCATTATTTCTCCCACGTCCCCGACCTCCTCTGATCCGGGACCCTGCGCCCTCCCCGAGGGACCGCGATTTCATTATACACACGGATTCGCCCGCGTGTGTTAAAAGTCCGAGATTTTTGTACGATCTCGTAAAAATGCTTGGATGAAACGACAAAACCCCGAGTTTTTGAACCCGGGGTTAAAGAGTGCGAACGGGTACTTAGGCCGCTCGGGACTTCATGCGTCGTCGGATGAACGCGCCTGCCGCCGCAATACCCAGCCCCATCGTGAAGGGCTCGGGCACCACGTTGGTCGGCGGAATGCCGTCGAGCGCCGTGATCTGATCCTGAATGCCCGCCCTCGACAGGAGAACTAGGCTCCGCTGCGCAGTCCACGTGTTGATTTGGCCAAGCCACGTGTTCGCCTGGCTGATGATCGCTGCATTCGTTCCGTTGTTGGTGAAGATGCCCGATCCCAGGTTGAGCGACGATCCGCCGTCAAAGGTGATCTCCCACATCGCTACCTGGAAGGCGGCGGCGGTGATCGAGTCGGTGATGGACGCATTGGCCCAAAGACGCTGCATCGCGGTCACCCGAGCAGCATCGAACGTTATGCCGCCATTTTGCGTGGTGGCCCCGAGCAGCGGAGCGACGACATTGTGCGTGTGGTTCGTATTGACGTTGATCGTCTCGGTCAACTCGACACAGAAAGTCTTCGCGATGAAGTCATAGTTGGGATTCGTCGTCGACATCGGGAGAACCGTGCTCGTTCCTCCGGCCGCATCCTTCAATCGACGGGCCGTAAACTCTCCGGCACTGCCGTTGTAGCTGTTCGCATTGAGTTTGACCTTCACCGCGCTCGAGTGGCCGTTCAGGCCGTATTGCCAATAGGCGACAAACGTTCCGGTCGCCTGTGAGGCCGCGGCCACCGCCACAAGTCCGGTCATCAAAATAATTCTCTTCATAGGTTTACTCTCCCCTTCCCGGCCGCGGGCTCAATCGAGCCTCCGGCAACCACGAGAGTATGACGGCACTAAGCGCGCCAATGATCGGTATTGGAGCCTAATCCGAGAAAAGCCGGTACATTTGCGGATGAGAATTCTTGTGGTCCATTGCCAAGCTCCGGAACCACCCGTGTTAAGGGCTTCTGGCAGCGGGATGCATCCGTGCCGGCTCTGAAACTAGAGGTTCCGGCACGATACATCCGAACCCTACAATCGGCAAGCGGTTTGTAGCAGCGGGAGGAACTGTTGCCCGCTCTGAACTATGTGCCCCACGGCATGAGAATCTCCGCGAGTTCACAGCCTATGGACCCCGTGTAAGGATACGTGAGCGCTTCGATGACGAGTCCTCGACGAACGGGGTTGTTCGCGATGTACCGGACGTGGTTGCGCCAGTCCTCGTGACCGCGGAGCCCATGATCATAGAAGTTCTTCTGCCACCCAGAGAGCTTCTTCCGGCACATCCAAAGGCCACTCAGCAGCTTGAACTTCGACATGGCCGCGAGGGCATCCGACGACTCGCCCTGTCCCTTGAACATGATGTGCACGTGGTCTGGCATGAAGCAGTAGATCGGAACCAGGCAGCAAGCTTCATCTGCAGATCGCCGCAGGTACTCGACGCACGGCTCTACATGCTCTTCGCGATCAAAGACAACAGATCGCTCGCGTGTGCAAGCGGTGAAAGCGCAAGTCGCTCGCCTTGGTACAGGTGCCGGGGCAATCGGCCAGGATCTATGTGACAGTTCACATAGTGGACCGAATCATCGAGCCTAGGTTCCGGCACGAGGCATCCACAACGTGGTTAGAGTTACTTGTAGGAGCGGGATGGACTCGTGCCCGCTCTGAACCTAGAGGTTCCGGCACGATACATCCGGAACCCACAATCGGCAAGCGGTTTGTAGGAGCGGGATGGACTCGTACCCGCTCTGAATCCTACGAAAAGAAGAGGTCCCGGCGCAGAGCGTCCGGAACCTCTAGAGTTAGAGGGAGGTGGATCAAACCGCGAGGCGAGTTGCTCTCAGACGCCGGCGAGCGAACAGCCCGGCCGCAGCGAGGCCGAGGCCCATCGTGATCGGCTCGGGCACGGCCTGGATCGACACGTTGTCGATCTGGCTGACCGGTCGGGAGAACATCGAGAAGGCGACCGTGGTGGTCGTACCCGTTGCGACAAAGCCGTACGTGTACGTCTTCAAGCCGCCGGGGCCATTGACCAAGTTCCCCTGGAGGTTGGTCGCGCCCAAGAGCGCGGCACCGCCATTCCCTCCGTTGTACACGTTCATGTTGACGCCGCCGGTGTGCGACGTGCCGCCGGTGAAGACCTGGAAGGTCAGCTTATACACTTGGCCCACCACGGTCGTGATGGACTGGAAGATCCCGCTGGGCACCGTATCGGAGCCTCCGCTGACATCGACCTGCTGGGACGCCTGTCCCAGGTAGCCTGCCCCAGTAAGCGCAACGTTGTGGTTCGACGCACCGAAGTAAGTCCAGCTTGGCAAGAACGTCGGGTTGGTCGTCGTGTTCACCGCCGCCCACGTGTTGTTGGCGATCTGATGCTGCTCGAAACCGCCATTCTGAATCAAGTTCAGTGCTGGAGCTTGAGCTGCGAAGGCGATGGCGATGGCGGCAACGGCTAGACGGTTCATAACCTCCCACTAGCGAGCGTCGAATCCGCGCTCGCTTTCCTCTTCCCTACTATACAACGTTTGTCCCGGTTTGCGTACCCCGCCGCGAGAACCCGGCAAAAATACGGAGAGCCCGGACGACACTGTCCGAGCTCTCGCACGCCGAGCGATGAACGCTCAGGCGGACTTCGCTTTCATTCGGCGGCGGACAAACGCCCCAGCAGCGGCGATTCCAAGACCCATCGTGAAGGGCTCAGGAACGGCTCCTGGAGGAGCCCCCGGACCGTTTCCGAATCCGAAGTTGACGACGTTGAGCTCAGTGCTGCCACCGGAGCCGAACCCGTCGATTTCAAGATCGCCCGTCAGCGTAAAGCCGTTCCGGAAGTTGTAGCTCGTGAGCGTCCAATCCTGGGTTGTTCCGAGCACGCCGAAGAAGTCCGTCATGTTCAGGCTGCTGCCATTGAACTGGACGTTTCTCAAATTGAACTTGGTCGGCGTGTAACCGGTAGCGGACCTCATCGTGAGCGACAGCTGCAACACGTTCCAGTCGAGATTCTTAACCGTACTGGTCAATGAGTTCGTGTTCACGTTGTTCAAGAAGTTGCTGTACACCAGCGCCGTGTTTGCCCCCACTTGGCTCACCAACTGATCGTTGACCGTGTCATAGCTGAACGAGAATGCGTAGGTGTTTGGCGAAGTCCAGTTGGGCAGATTCTGCTCGACCCGGCTCCCGCCAGAGTTAGTGCCCAGCCCGTCGATTCCGAGATAATTGTCGCCTACGCCGGCAGTATTGCCAAAGTTACGAAGTCGATTGGCACCGGCGTTGGCCCCCACCTTGAGGTTGCCATTGACAAACGTCTGCGCTTGAGCCGAGACAACGGCGGCAACCAGCGCTAGTCCCACAAGAGTCCTCTGTTTCATTGAATGCGTTCCTCCAAGTCGCGCTGACTCCTCCCGAGTCAATCCCCAGAATCAACCCATCGCGACATCCGTACTATAACACGAGTCTTCACCGGTTTGGTGCCTGCGGCGAGAAACCCGGTAGAAATGCCGTGAGGGATTCGCGGAAAGTTAACGTTGGTTCTGTACTTTGAGCTCTGAGGGGCCCCTCTCCAACGCATGAGGTGAACCTGCGGCGCTTATTGGAGCGGGTTTGAACGAGGCTGTCTCTCGCGTCCCCATGTCCCTCTGTAGCCGCCGGGTGCATTCGTGCCGGCGAAGGTTGAGCGAGGGCACGAAACATCTTTGGCCTACGACAGAGGTGGACGTGCCGTGCTTGTTGGCGCAGGATGGAACGTGCCAGCACTACACCAGGTTCCGGCACGATGCATCCGGAAGCCTCAACCCATCGTCGCCGAGCATGACGACAACCCGGCCAAGGAGAGCCCGGACGACCTTGTCCGGGCTCTCGAGGCTGCTGCGTGGTGCTGCCGTAACTCCGCCAGAGCCGCCGGATGCCATGGCCGCGCCTGCGAAGTGGATGGCATCTGGAAGCGCAATGCAATCATGCCTCCACGACTCTAGGGTGGCGGGACCCTGCCTACTCTGCCCGACCGACGCCGTAGTACTTCCACCCACCCCGACGCATCTCGACCGGATCGAACATGTTCCGTCCGTCGAAGATGACCGGACGCACCAGCCGCTGGCGGATCTCCTCGGGATCGGTGTTTCGGTACACGTTCCACTCGGTCGCAAGCACCAGCGCCTCGGCCCCGACCGCGGCGTCGAGGTGGGCATCGAAGAAGCAAACTCCCGGAGCCGCTGCCGCGGCGCGCTTCATCGCCTCGGGATCGTGGGCGTGAACCACCGCCCCCCGTCGAACGAGCTCGTTGGCGATGTCGATCGCCTTCGAGTCACGGATGTCGTCGGTCTCGGGCTTGAACGCGAGACCCCAAAGCGCAATCGTCTTGCCTTCCAAGCCACCGAGCGTCCTCTCGATGCGGTCTACGAACCGCACCGGCTGATGGTGGTTGACCGATCGGGCGGCGAGCAATGCCTCGGGACGTACGTCCTTGAGCTGCGCGGCGTGAACCAACGCGTCGACGTCCTTGCCGAAGCAGGATCCTCCATAACCGATGCCGGCTTGTAGGAAGCTCGGCCCAATCCGCTTATCCATCCCCATGCCGCGTGCGACGTCCTTCACGTCGCCGCCGTAAGCTTCGCAAAGCTCGGCCATAAAGTTGATGAAGCTGATTTTTGACGCGAGGAAGCAGTTGCTGGCGTACTTGATCAGCTCGGCGGAGGTCGTGTCGCAGATAAAGGTCGGCCTGTTCAGGTCGCGATAAATCTCGAGCAGCGCTGCCGCCTCGGCGTAGCCTTTTGCGCCGATGATGATACGGTCGGCGTTGTAGGCGTCGCTCACCGCCGTGCCCTGGCGGAGGAACTCCGGGTTGCTGACCACATGGTAGTTGCTTCCCTTCTCGTCTGCCAGCCTTTGCGCTTCGCGCGCCGTGCCAACCGCTACGGTGCTCTTGTTGACAATGATCTTCGGCTTATCGGCGGGGATATCGAGGATCTTGCCGAACGCGTCCCAATAGGCGTCCATGTTCGGCGAACCGTCTTCGTTGGCGGGAGTCGCCACGCAGATGAAGATGACTTCCCCGAAACGCGTGGCCTCGGCCAAGTCAGATACAAAGATGAGGCGTTTCTTCGCGTGATTGCGCGCGACGATCTCGTCGAGGCCCTGCTCGTAGATGGGCGTCTTCCCTTGCTGCAATGCCGCGAGCTTCTCCGGGTCGATCTCGCAGCACATCACGTCGTGGCCGAGGTCGGCGACGATCGCCGCCTGGACCAAGCCCACGTATCCACCACCAATGACTGCTACTTGCATGTTGTTCTTGAGCTCCCCTATCTTTCGCGCGAGGTTAGGGTACCTGTCGCCCAGGTGCGCTCCTGAGTCTGAGTGTCAAGGATTGGGCCATTGTTCGTGCTTCTTCGATTGAATCTGGCACGTTTGCCGGTCAGGATGAATTCCCTGAGAGTACAGTTCGCCAGACATTGGTAGAAATGAGGTCAGCCCCTAACGTAAGCCTCCCCCGGCAAAAAACCCAGGAGTCTCGCCGCAAATGCGTGGAACAAACGGCACTGATGGGCACCAACGCAGCTGCGATGAAGTCGACGAGCAGGCGCGAACTGCTGGCGGCGGCAACCTCGGCCACGACGCTTCTTGGCCTGGTGTCGCGTGTCGAAGCCCAAGACACGTCGGCCCAGACTGTGTCGCCCGAGGTACTGCTCCTGCGTCGCTGTACCTATGCGGTCAAACCGTCCGATCTTCAAGACGTCCAGCGGTTGGGCTTCCACGGATGGCTTGAATGGCAGTTAGGCATGACGGACGCAGACAACCAGGTGTGTGAGTCTGAGGTCGCTCGCCTTTACCCGCGAGTCTATATGCCGTTTGCAGAGCTGAGGATTCTCGATGACTCAAGGACTAGTGACGAGCATTTCGATTCGACGATGTACCGGTCGATCCACTCGGAGCGCCAACTCTACGAACGCATGGTCGAGTTCTGGTTCGACCACTTTAACCTCGACTGGTACAAGTGCTCTGCGGCACCAACTCTCCAATTTGTAAACGAGTCGATTCGCCCCCACGCCCTAGGGACGTTTCCCGAGTTGCTGTCGGCCACGGCGCACAGTGGGGCAATGATGGCCTTCCTTGACAACGAGGGGAGTCGAGCGGGCAACCCGAACGAGAACTATGCTCGCGAGCTGATGGAGCTCCACACCATGGGCGTCGGTGGTGGGTACACCGAGTTCGACGTCAAGGAAGTGGCACGCTGTCTCACCGGGTGGGCAACGGGACATAAGAATCAGCCGAACTGGAGGGAGTTTGCTTACCACGACATGTACCACGAAGACGGCGTGAAGCACGTCCTCGGCCACACCATCCCGGCGGGCGGCGGGCAGCAGGACGGAGAAAAGGTCCTTCAGATTCTCGCTAAGCACCCGAGCACCGCCCGCTTCATCGCCAAGAAGCTCGTCGCCTGGTTCATGGGTGCCGGCAACTTCGCGACTCTCGAGAACGCGGTCGCCCAAACTTACACGGCAACGAACGGCGACATCAAATCCATGCTTCGGGTGATCCTCAAACCAGGTACGTTGACCCTGGCCAAACCGAAGTTCAAGCGACCATTCCACCTCTTTGCTGGCATCCTGAGGCTGCTCGAGGCCCAGGTGACCGTGTTTGGCACCATACGGTTCCCGCGGCTCTCCGAAGCCGGCCATGAGCAGTTTGCCTGGCCCCTACCGGACGGATATCCCGATAAACCTGAACACTGGAGCGGCCATATGCTCCCTCGGTGGAACTTCGCCTTCGATGTGATGTCCAGACAAATCCGTGAAGTGGTGGTGAACTGGAAGCCTCTCATTGGATCCGCGGAGTGGCCCCACGAGGTCGCGGACCAGATCAACCTCGTGCTCTACGGTGGATCAATGCCCCAAGCGGAGCACGATCGCCTGCGCGCTTTCCTGTCCCGGACCGGCCCGAACCACCGCGGCGCGCCCGTGAGGAAGCCTACCGATGCGAGGATCGAAGAGGCGTTTGCCCTCGCCATGTGTGCGCCTTCTTTCCAGTGGTACTAGAGGAGACAAGATTCGATGAGTGGATGCAGTGAATACAACGCGTTAACGAGACGGGAGGTCTTAGGCCGGGGAGTCGCCCTCGGTGCGGCCTCCTTGCTTCCCGCTTGGATGCCTCGCCTGGCGTTTGGGCAAGCGGGAACCAACCGAGACACCTTGATCATGCTCTACTTGGGCGGGGGCATCGACGGTCTGACGATCTGCGTCCCTCACGCCGAGTCGGCGTATTATGACCATCGACCCAACATCGCCGTTCCCGATCCATCAAGCTCCTCTTCTCTCCGGGCGACGGACCTAGACGGTTTCTTCGGTCTACCCCCATCACTCGCCCCACTCAAAGAGACCTACGACGACGGTAACCTGCTCTTCGTCCATGCTACTGGCGCAGACAAGACACACTGGACCCGCTCCCACTTCAATGCCGGCATGTGGATGGAAACAGGCAAGACGAATGATCCGTCCATGGGCAGCGGTTGGATTGGGCGCCATTTGGCGACCACGACCGCAGCCCCAAACTCGTCTATCCGTGCCATCGGCTCGACCCGGGGAACGATCCAAGCCCTTCGCGGCGGTCCCAAGTCGATTCCCTTACCCCGGCCGGATAAGCACCGCTTCCTGGGCCAGTACCCCCACAAGCAAGAGATGGTCGAGTGGCTCGCCAACGCATATCGCGACTCCCAGGACCCCTTCCGCGAGATTGCCCTCGACGCGATTGACAGCGTATCCCTTCTAAACTCGATCGTCTTTGAACCGTACCTGCCGTCCGGCGGCGCCGTTTATCCTCAGAACAGCGAAATCGGCTACGCCCTCCGAACAACGGCCGCCATGCTGAAGGCGGGCGTTCCCCTTGAGGCGGTGGCGATCCACTTTGACGGCTGGGACACCCACGACCGCCAAGGCTCGACCGACGGCTACATGCACCGTCGGCTGACTGAAGTCGGCCAGGCACTCCTTGCGTTCTACCAAGACATGATGTCGTCGAACTGCACGAGCTGGACCCTCGTCGGCATGTCCGAGTTTGGCCGCAACGTGAAGGAGAATGGCTCGGATGGTTGTGACCACGGGACTGGCAACGCCATGTTTCTCATGGGAGGCAAGGTCAACGGTGGCCAAGTAATCCGCGACTGGCCCGGCTTGAGAAGTGACCAGTTGTATGAGGGTCAAGACCTCCGAGTCACCATCGACTACCGAGACATCCTCGCCGAGGTCGTCTCGAAGCGGTTGAAGAACCATAACTTGGGCACCGTGTTTCCCGGATATACGCCCACGTTCAGAAACGCGCTAGCCGCTTGACCTACAAACGGGCACTCTTCAAACCCTCGTCGAATCGCCGCAGCTGCTTCAGGCTGACTACACACTCGCCAGGCGAGAACACAGCTCGGCCTTGCGACGGTGAGCGGAAGGGCCCAAGC
>JANJUB010000162.1 GCA_024710805.1 Fimbriimonadaceae bacterium
GTCAGCAACAATGGTGTCTTCCGCATACTGCACAGAAACTCTGACTCGATTCCCATGCTCGTTCTCATCCAACATGATTATTGGACTGGCAACATCTAAGGGGCGCAGACGGATTATCATGAGCTTAACGAGGATTGAAAATCCAGTGCGTGACGTAAGGGCCCCTTATTGTATTCTCAATGCCAAGCTCCCACGTTCCGACCGTTCCATTGACCGAACCGTCCATAATGTACTGGACGTAGTTGTGGGTGACCTTGCCCACCTTGCCTTTTTCGGGCGGCACGCCGCCCTTCCCGCCACAGTCGCACTGTGGCGGGCCACTCCTGCGGCAATCATACATCTTCTTGTCCTTGATGTCAAGGTCTAAGGAGGCATTGGCCGGTGACATACCGCCTCGCGTGGCGGCCATCTTAGCCGGGAGCATAATCCCAGGCATGGCCGAAGAGTACAGCCGCTGGAGGAACTGCCAAGAGCCCGGCACGATGTTCTTTGTCACGACCACCGTGCTCGGCTATGTACCTGCCCTGAAGGCGCCCCAGGTTCGTGAACAGCTCCTTCAGATTCTCGTCGACGATTGCCGCTTCTTCGGGGTGGTTCTCCACGCCTACTGCATCATGGATCACCACGTCCACTTGGTCTTGCGTGCTCCGCTCGAAGGCACGATCAGCAAGTTCATGCAAGGCTTCAAAGCGCGCTCGGCCAAGGCGATTCTGCCCATGCTCGATCCTGGGATGCGGCGGCAACTGCGAGACTCCGAGCGCGACGGCCGCGCGCTCTGGATGCGTTCGTTTCGCGGTATTCCTATCCGTTCAGAGACGGTGCGGGTCGCATGCGTCAGGTATGTCCACCTCAACCCCGTGCGGGCTGGACTCTGTGAACGCGAGCCTGACTACGTTTGGAGTTCGGCTTGGCGGTACGAGGCGGGGCATTGGAGCGAAGATGAGGGTCTCTCACCATGGATGGATGTCTAGTTTCTTCTCGTCGGTGTATGGTGAGTTTGTGGAGGGCTATGGTTGCTTGTCGCTGACCCGCCACAGTGCGACTGTGGCGGGAAGGGAGACGGGAATTCCGTAAAACGATGCGAGACCGGGGCCCGGGCGACGGATTCTGCCGTGGTCCGGGGCAAGGGTAGCCCGCTCTCTCCCTGCCCAACCCCTCCCTCTCTCGGGAGCGAAAGGGAGGGACTCGCCACCCGGCATCACCGTCGTGGATGCGCCTTGCGATACGCCCTTTGAACCTCGCCCAAATCCAGCTGCGTATACACCTGCGTCGTCGCGATGCTCTCGTGCCCGAGGAGCTCCTGCACCACGCGAAGGTCGGCGCCGCCCTTCAGCAGGTGCACCGCGTAGGTATGCCGCAGGATGTGGGGCGAGACGTGCGCCTCGATCCCTGCCTCCCGCGCCAGGCGGGCGAGCCGGTTGTAAACCGTCTGCCGACACCACGGCAGTCCCCGATCGCTCAGCAGCACCAACGACGAAGGTCGCCGCACGAGGTGCCCGCGCGCCTCGGCCAGGTAGCGATCGAGCCATTCGCGCGTCCCGGCGGGCAGCGGCACCCACCGCGTCTTGCCCCGCTTGCCGGTCACCCGCACCGCACCCTCCAGCGGGTCATAGGCGGAAAGCTCCATCTGGATCGCCTCGCTCACCCGCAGCCCCGCGCCGTAGATCAGCTCCATCAGCGCTCGATCGCGCAGGCCGATGGGCTGGCTGACGTCTGGCGCGGCAAGCAGCCGCTCGAGTTCCTCGAGAGAAAGCGCTTTCGGCAGGGTCTTGGGCTTGCGAAAGCCGCCGGTGGAGGGCAGTTCCCCGCTCATCCCCCATCTTCGCCGAAGGAACTTCAGCAACGAGCGCAGAGCGCTGAGGCGACGCTGGGCGGTGCTGACCGCCATCGGCGGGCGTAGCGTCGCTTGGTAGCGGTGCAGGGTGGGGTTGTCGATGTCCTGCCACCCGGACAGGCCGAGTTCGGTGAAGAACCGGGCGGCGAGCGTCAGATCGTTGCGGTAGGCGAGCACGGTGTGGGGACTGGCCCCGCGATCCGCGGCCAGATGGTCGAGAAACTCCTCAATCCCCTCAACTAGGGCATCGGGGAGACGGTCGGCTTCCTTTTCCATACCCAATAGAGGGGACGCACATACTCCAGGTCGTGCACCAGTTGGTTCGCCATGCGATACCGCTCGGCGAGCGACGGCGCACCCGTCGGCGGCGCGGGCATGACCTGCTCGTAATCGGCCTCGAGCATCGTGTGGAACTCGCGGAACCGGTCAACTTCGATGTACGTGCCGGTGAAGTTGCTCAGCCGCGACACGGGGCCGACTTCAAAGCTGCTGAACACCACGTAGTCCGGCTGCATCGAGGTCAGCAATCGGATGTCCCAGTCGTACCGCTCGCGCGGGTCTTCGGGCAGGAACTGCACGACGCGCGGTCCCGATGTGGCAAACATCTCTTCCCACTGCATCCGCTGCCGCCCACGCATCATGGCGGAGCTCTTGAAGAATGCCGGGGTGTAGAACCACGGATCGCTGACCAGCCCGACGGTGGTTTCGGGGGTCGACTCCTTGCGGAACCACTCGACGAGGCGGTCCCGCGGATCGGGCCGCGACATCACGGAGGTGAAGTCCATCGTGGTCAAGCCCGCCGCGCCCACGCACACCATGGCCAGACCAGTCACGAGCTTGCTGCGGCCGCCGCGCGAGTGCATCTCCCCCGCCAGCCAGCCCACGAACACGGGCATCAGCACGATGAAGGGCAACGTGTAGCGGATGAACGCGATCTCGGCGCGACCAACGAGAATGTAGTACGGCAGGGTGAACGCGAAGATCACGAGGGCGAACTTCGGCCTCATCACCAGAGCCATCACCAGCCCCGCAAAGCCCAGGAGCGCAGGGAGCGGGTGGAGTCCCTGGACGAGGTTGATCGCGTGGTGGATGAACCCGGGCCCCGTGCGCTCAAAGATCAGGCCGTGGCCGGTCTTGGTGTGCCACATCTCGTATTGGAAGTCGCGGATAAAGGCCGAGGTCTCGAGCAGGATGCCCGGGGTAGCGAGGAAGAAGCTGACCAGCCACATGCCCACCCCGACCGCGAGCAGTTTGGCGCGGTTGGGAAGAGGCTCGACCTCCTTCGGGCGTAGCGCCAAAGCCGTGGCGAGTGCGAACAGCGCGAGCACGCCGGTGTACTTGGTGCCGGTGGAGAGCCCCGCGAACACCCCCGCCCAGAGCGCCCATTTCATCGGCTTCGGGTCATCGAGCAGCCGAACCGACGCATAGAGGCTGGCGACCAGCAGACATACCGCCAGTGCATCAACGGTCTGGAACCGCGAGTGCACCACCCACGCGGGAGCGAAGGCGGCGAGCAGCCCACCCACGCCGGCCCCGATGGGGTGGGTGACCCGCCGAAGCAGCGCGAACACCAGTCCGCAGGCGATGGCTCCGGCGATTGCGCTGACGATGCGGCCGGCCAAGTGGCACGCCCCCACGAACTGCCAAACCGAGCTGGGATCGTTCGCATCCGGGCCGCCACGGTACGCCATGACCACGTCGGTGGTGATGCGCATGACGGTCAGGTACAGCGTGCCGTAGTTGTAGAAGCCGGGCGTAAAGTCGAGTTTGGCGGGCTCGATCTGCTGGGCGTAGGTCCAGATCACCTGCTCGTCGGGATGATAGCTTTGGTCGTGGAGGGCGTTGGGCAAACCCCAACTGATGCCGAGCAACCGAATGCCAAAGGCAATCAGGAGGATCGCCGGCAACAGCCAGCGATGCCAGGCAGGCGTCTCAGACGTTAACGAGGGACTCGGCGGAATCTGCGACACGGGTTGATGTTAGCACTCCCAGGAACGCTTCGACGAGCTTGGGGTCGTAGGCGGTGCCGGCTCCGTCGCGGAGTTGCTCGCGGGCGAGAAGCTGGCCTTGGCGGCGCTCCAGCCACACGTAATCGGCAATGAGCTTGAGAATCCGCGACTCGATCGGCAGCTGCTCCCCATGTGGGAAGTAAGGCCCGGAGGAGCCGTCGTAGTTCGCGTGGTGGCATCGGACGATGGGGGCCAAGTGCCTTAAGGAGGGCACCAACTCGAGCATCGCGCCGGAGACTTCGGGATGCCGGTCGTACGTCGCGCGGTCGGCCTCGGACCACTCCGAGGGCGAGCGGCGGTTGATGAGCTCGTAGGGGATCGAGCACAGCCCCACATCGCGCAGCCAAGCTGCCTTTTCGAGTTCGCGCAACCGCCACTCCGAAAGGCCGACCTCGGCCCCGACGTGCCGGCTGAGCGAGGCCACCCGCGCTGAGAGGCCGGTGTGGCTGGGAAATCTCAGCTCGATCGCTTTCGCGAACGCGCGGAGCGTCTGTGTCATCTTCTCGTTCTCGCGCACGGGAAGCTCGACGCGGGTGGCATACACCAAGGCGGCGGTAACGAGAATCAGAGCGATCACAACGCCTACGACATCTGCGTTCATCGTCCCCCCTCCACCACCGCCCGAAACGCGGTGACCACGCGGTAATCGAACTGCGTTCCCGCACACCGATCCAACTCGGCCAGCGCGGCTTCGACCGACATGGGTTCTTTGAACGGACGGCCATCGCGACCTTCCATGCCGCCGGTCATCGCGTCAAAGGCGTCGACGACGGCAATGATCTTGCTCTCGATCGGAATCTCCGGATCGAGCAACCCCTCGGGGTATCCGCGGCCGTCCGGGCGCTCGTGGTGGTAGCGAATCCAGCGCGATTCCTCGCGAAATTCGTCGACCGGCTCCAAGATTTGGCCGCCGAACTCGGCGTGAAGCTGAACGTGGGCAAACTCCTCAGTCGTCAGCTTCCGCGGGAGATCGAGGATGTCCTCATCGACCGCGATCTTGCCGATGTCGTGGAGGACCGCCGCCCGATGGACGCGCAGCGCTCGAGCCCGATCCAGCCCAAGCCGGAGCGCGACCTCCTCGGAGAACGAAGCCACTCGCTCCAGGTGGCGATGCGTGTAGGGATGCGCGTGTTGCAGCATCATCGCCAGGGTCGTAACCGCCTGGTACGAGGCCGCCTGCATTCTCAGCTTGACTTCGAGATACCGACGTAAGGCGAGGATAGGCCCGAAGAGCAGCAGGCATCCCGCAACCGATCCGCTCATCGCGAGCACCGCAGCCGCAACCGCGAGCAAGACGTAAATCGCGACCAGCGAGATGCTCGGTCGCATCTCCGCCAACGGGTGGATCTTCCAACGGCGACCCTCCAGCGGGAACAGCACGTGGGCTCCGGTGTGGACGAGCACGAGGACCGTTCCACCCGCCATCAACATGAGCGGAGCGCTGGGATCGCCCTTGACCACCAGCCAGTAAGCGCCGGCGGCCAGAACGGAGATTGCGAGCGACCGCACCAGTTCCCGCGCCGCAGAGTGAGCCGATCCGTCAGCGACGAGCCGCATCCCAAACATGGCGGCAACCAGGGCCGTTACATCGGTGATGACCGCGGCGACGGGACCCATGGTCACCGCGACCGCAACCAGGAAGGGCGCGACAAAGCGCAGACGAAGGCCTTCGCCCAGGGAGATCGGCATCCAATCAGCGATCAAAGCGAGAAGAATGAGAAAGAGCCACTCGAGTCCGACTTCGCGGAAAGGACTGGCCAGAGCCAACCCCGCAAGGCCCGAAAGACTGAGCAAGAGGACAAGAATGTCGCGGCGTGCTTGACGCCGATCGCTTGCCCCCGAAAGCTGCCACCACGAGCCGTTTCCGGCTCTACCCCGTGTCGCATCCATGCGCGGTTCTATTCCCCCAGCGAAGGCCATCCTAGCCCTCGACCCGATGAGTTGACGGATTATAGCGCTATTCCGACGCGATAACGCGCATAATTCGCTCGTGAAAAGCCACTTCGCGCTGCTGCTTCTCGTTGCTGCCCTGTTGGGTGGCGGCTGCAGCCGCAGCGAACCAGTGGCTCAGAAGGCAACTGTGCCTCCAATCCGCTTCGGCGGCAAGGTCGAAGTTCCGTCCTCGCTCGCCCCGACTGATCTGGCTTTAATGAGCGAAAACGGACGGCTTCGGGTTGGGGATTCGCTCGAGGAAGCAGGTCGGACGTTCCCACCTCCGGACGCGTTCGGGCTCAAAGAACTGCCTCCCGGCTTTGGCACGGGATTCAGGGCCCGAGGGTACGAGACTCGGGAAGAAGGCCTTGGCTTGATCCTGGTCGATAATCGGGTCGCGATCGCCGTTCGCCGAGAGGAGAATGTGAACGCCGACAAAATCGAAGAGGTCGTCAAGGCGTTCGTGCGACAGTTCGGGGAGCCAGACGAATCGGTCAGCGGAGCACGCATCGAGTACCGCTTCTGGAACAAGGAAGACCAGCGGCTCATGCTCTGCACCGCCCCCGATCGGGAAGATCCAACGCACTACGACGTGACGATGGCGGTCGGCGTCATGACCCTGATGGATGCCTTGCGAATGTCCTATCCGATGGCTCGCGAAGATCGCGCGATGGCCGAACGCGCCCTTCCCGGCGTACGCCATCCCGGCTAGCCATTCAATCGCCCCAACTTGGCGAGGGCAGCCCGCAGGTTCCAGTCGCTGCTCTCAAGGGCGGCTCTCGCTTCATCTTCGGTCGACTGAGAGAGTTCGCGA
>JANJUB010000165.1 GCA_024710805.1 Fimbriimonadaceae bacterium
CGACCGACCTGCCGGTGAAGCGCGGCGACGAAGTCGTGATCATTGGACGGCAAGGCAATGAGGAGATCCGCGTCGCTGATATGGCCATTGCCGCGGGTATTCGCCACCACGAGATCGTCATTCGTATGGGTCGGGGTCTGCCGCACGTGTACCACGGCGCGGAATGGACCGCTCCGCTTCCGACTTCGTCTACAATTGGGGCGGAGTGATGGCAGAGCGGTTTAATGCGGCAGTCTTGAAAACTGTTGACCGATGAGGTCCGGGGGTTCGAATCCCTCTCACTCCGCCACCCAACCCTAGCCTGACTGGCGGCCCTCGATTGCCGCGAGGAGAATGGCCGCACCGAGCCCCAAACGCCGGTCGAGCAAACCGCTCGTGTCCATTCGGAAGTCGATGTCCAGATTGTAGAGAAACGGGTTGAACCGCTGATGGAAATCGGCGATCTTCTGTCCGCTGGTGGCGACGACGTCGTAGCTCTGGGGGATCAAGTTGACCAGCAGCCGCCGGATCATCGCCAGCGTCATGTTATCTTCGGTGATCTTGCCGATCGGGATGTCATGCGCGTCCAGAATCTCCCAACTATCGCGCAAGAGGGAACTCCACCCCTTTCGGCGCAGCGCTCCAACTTTGACCCCCGATAGGGCGTCCGTCACGTCGTAGGCGGCGGAGAAGTCGATGATCTGGCGCGCCTGAATCGTGAGGATCTCGCGCGATTTCGACTCGTCGGTGTAGACGCGGATGTCCTCGCGAAGCCGAAACGCCTTTTGGTGAACGAAGAGCACGAGATTGCCGCCGGGATCGAACACGCGCAGATTGGAGCCCAGCAGCTTGAAGAACTGCCGCTTGAGCAGGTAATGCGAGTGGGCGAACGCGTGGGCGGCAGCGGGGGGTGGCGTGATCATGCGGGGATTTTAGCCCCGAAACTCGCCCGAGTAAACGCGAAACGCCTCGCCGGTGATACCGATTTCTCCGTCCCAGGCATCAAACGACACCCGGACCGTGCCTCCGGGGTTGTCCACGCGGATCGTGCGGGGCCCCGCACGGCCGTCTCGTCGCGCCTCGACAACCGCCGCGGCCGAGCTTCCTGTCCCGCAGCCGAGCGTCTCGCCGACCCCACGTTCCCAGATGCGGATCTGGAGATGATCCGACACAATGCGCTTGACCCAGATCACACTTGTGCGGATGGGGAAGATGGGATGGTGCTCGAGGGCGGCGCCGACCTTGGCGACCGTGTCGTCGTCCGGGAGCTCGGTCACGAAGATCACGGTGTGCGTGGATCCGGTTGAGATCAGTGAGACCGGTCCTGCCCAGCCCGTGGCCTCGATCTCTCGATCGAACCACTCGTCGTTAGCTTGCGCTTCGGTACCCCACGGCACTTCGGCGGCACGGAAGGTCGCCTTTCCCAGCACGGTCGAGGCGCGATTGCCCTCGACCATGCACCTCACGTTCCGTCCGTAGTGCTCGATGGTGAACTCGCGCTCCGCGTCCACCCAGCCCTGCTCGGCGGCGTACACGGCGGCACACCGCAGTCCATTGCCGCAGAAATCCTCGGACCCATCTGGGTTGAACATCCGCATCTCGAACCGGTGCCGATCGACGGGGCGCAATACCAGTAGCCCGTCGCTACCGATGCTGGTGTGGCGCACGCACATCCGTACGGCCAGCGAGCCGAGGTCGATCTCCCCCGGATGCTCGATCAAGACGAAGTCGTTGCCGATGGATTGAACTTTGACGAAGGGGATCAACGCAGCGGCTCCAGGTAGCACTCAGCGGTCGAAAGCGTTTCGCGGAACCAGCCTCCATCCGGGCACAGCAAGGGGAACCACCACGCTCCGGGTCGGAGGCTGGCATTGGCGAGTCCCTTCGAGGCGATCATCGCGTCGCGGATGAGCCGCAAGCGTTTCAGCTCGGCTTCTCGCTCGATGCCGCGGCGGCGGTCGTGGGTGCGGATGATGTCGGGATCGCGGGCAAGTTCGCGTTGCTCGTGGAGGAGGTGGCGAATGCGCTGCTCGGTTTCGGCGATCTCGTGGATGGCGACTTCGACCGCTTCGGACAGGCGTGTCCGCTCGGCCCAATCGGCTTCACCCGGGTTCTTTTCGAAGATCGCCGCGCGCCAATGTTCGCCTTTGGCAATCTCCGCTCCGACCCGGGCCTGGCGGCGCTCCCTGAGTTGACTGTAAAGAGCGTGCCGCTCACGTTTCAGCGCGTCAATGCGAGTCTCGAGATCTTGGAGACGGGCATGAAGCGACGTGTACTCTTTGGCGAGACAGATCCATGATGCCCCCACGCGGTCGGCGAGGAATCTGATGAGATCGAGGGGGCGGCGAAGGGTCTTGACCTCCTCGAGGACGCGCTTCTGTTCGTCGGCAACTTCTCGCCAGCGAGCGGCAAAGCTGGGCGCGCAAAGTTCTTCAGTGCCAAACGGACGCTGGAGCGGCTCGGGGAGTCTGAGCCAGCTGTGACACTCCTTCAGGGCGTCCCAGGCGTGATAGCGGAGCCGAAGAATCGGGTGGGCGGGACAGGGAATACCTTGCGCTTCCAGCTGCTCGTGGAGCTTCCTCGAGTAGCGGACATAGCTGCTCGCGCCCTCGTGGAAAACAAAGACGAACTCCCGGGCAAGCATGCCGATCAGAGTGACCGCCTTGCCGATCAGGGTGCAGTCCGGGCCAAACTTGCGCTCGACCGCCTCGGCGAGTTCCTGCACGGTGGTCACCGGCCGCTTGAGGCTGATGAACTGCGGCTGGCTTGTCATGATGATAATGGCCCGTGGCGCAACGCGGATGGTGCCGCGACCTACCCCTGGTATGACGAGGTCGAACGGAATCGCTCCTGACATGAACCTGTCGAGTCCGTAGATTTCCGACTGACGGATCGCTTCGTTGTACGCCTCACGAGCCGTGCCTGAGGTTAGAGGATCGAGAAAGGCGCCCACGATCTCGAACCGAGGAAGGTTCGCCGTATCGCGGTTGAATCTCAGGAGTTCGGTGGTCTGGGTGGATTCGACCTCGACCGGTTGGCCAGAGACGAATCGATAGATTTCGGGGAGCAGGCGCCGGTAGAAGTCGGAGAGCGACCCGCCGTGGGCGTAAGCCGATTCGACGGCGTGCAGAAGGTGCTCCGCACGCTCGTGGGCGATGAGCCGCTCTGGCTCGGCCAACGTGTTGAGGGTGCGATCGATTGCCCACTTGAGGGTTGAAAGCAGCTCCGGATAGACGTCTTCGATCGGAATCTGAGCGGTAATCGGGGCTTCGTCTGACGTGGCGACCACGCCACGCCACCCCCACGCTTCAGTGGCTTCGTCAAGGATGGTTGGACGTACCGCCGTCAGCTTTTTGAGCCGCACTCCGTGGGCCAGGAGCTGCTCCCGGGTGATGACGGTCTCGGAGCCGAAAAGCGCCGAAAACTCGGCGGCCGCGCTCCAAAGGCCCTTGGTGTAGGTGTCGTTGTGAGGAACCGACTCGAAGGGTCGGTTCGACTTGCGTCCGCCGGGGAGCTTGGCAAAATAGTCGGTGTCGTGGATTCCGGCAACCAAGGGCCGCCGCGCAACGGAGGCTACGCCAGCCTTCATCGGCTCATCCCAGAAAACGGTCTGGCCAAGCGCAAGAAGCGGCGCACTAGGCGCAACTCGATCAAGCTCGGCGAGCACCTCCTCCAGGGTTTGCGTCAGCGTATCCACGTCGGGTTCCTATTCTACGCTTCGACGAACCCGATCGCTCATCAAAACCGTATCATGAAGGCCAAATGCACTATAGTTTTTCGCTCGAAGGGGTCTCGTCACAGGATCTGGAGGGCTTCTGCGTCGGCTGGACACATCCGTTAACGGGGGCCCGACTGCTCAGTGTCTTGAAGGGAAGCTACCGAGTCATTTTGGCGCGCGAACAGGATGATGGGCCCATCGTCGGATTCATCCAGGCCATCTCAGATGGGGTGTTGAGTGCCTACCTACCGTTACTCGAGGTGCGTCCCGAGTTTCAGGGCCGCGGCATTGGCTCGGAGTTGGTCCGACGAATGCTGAAGGAACTCGACGGGCTCTACATGATCGACCTGTGCTGCGATGAGGCCCTGGTTCCATTCTACGAACGAATGGATATGGTGACGGTGCGCGGAATGGTTCGTCGGAACTACCATGCACTCGACCACGGGTAACGTCTCTCTATGAGTCTCATCCTTGCCCTTCCGCTGCTGCTTGACCAGACCAGCGATTTGAAGCCATGGCAGGTCCGCTATGACGCCTTGGTCGCGGCGATGAAGGCTCAGGACGCAAAGAAAGCCACGGGATTTCTGCACGCCCAGTACACTGAGGTCGCGGATGGGGTCGTCCTCAACCGCGCCGAGGTCGTCCGACGAATGCCCGAGCGGCTCAAGCTCGTCGGCCAGTATGGTCAGAAGCCCAAGGTGCTCAAGGTCAATGTCATCGGGAATACCGCCACGGTCTCGGTCGAGATGAACTTCAAGGCCGTCATGACGGAGAACAAGAAGAAGGTGACCTACACCTCGATGAGCCGACTTAGCGACACGTGGCTCAAAGTTAAGAATGAGTTCAAGCTGTATCGGTCGGTCGTGGAGACTTCGGTAACGAAGCGGGACGGAAAAGTGGTCACCGCCCCCAAGACTGGCGGCTGATCCGGCACAATTGAGCTCATGCGGTTTCAGGCTCCCCGAGGTACGGAAGATGTGCTCCCCGATCGCAGCCATGTTTGGCAGTGGATCGAGGAGGAGTTCCGTGCGCTAACCCACGCCTACGGATACCGCGAGATTCGCACGCCCGTATTTGAAGACACTGATCTGTTTGTTCGCTCGGCGGGCGAAACGAGCGATGTGGTGAGCAAAGAGATGTATGAGTTCAAGGACAAGGGCGACCGGTCCCTGACGCTCAAGCCGGAGAGCACGGCTCCCGCGATGCGCGCGCTGGTCGAGCACAACCTATGTCCGCAGGGCACGGTGGCCCGCCTCTGCTATGTCAGTAGCGCCCACTACCGGTATGACCGTCCGCAGAAGGGTCGTCTCCGCGAGCACCACCAGTGCGGCATCGAACTCGTCGGTAGCCCGTCGCCTGCCGCGGATGCCGAGGTGATCGAGGTCGCGGTGCGCTTCCTCCAGCGGCTCGGGTTGTCGGATGTGACCGTCCGGCTGAACTCGATCGGACGCGACGAGTGCCGCGAGCGCTATCGTGAGGTGTTGCTCGAGCACGCACGACCGTATCTCGACCAGGCAACCGAAGACGTTCGCGAGAAGGCGCTGAAGAACCCGCTGCGGCTCCTTGACAGCAAGGACCCGTCGGCGCAAGCGCTCATGGCCACTGCCCCTTCGATTCTCGACTATCTTGAAGATGATTCGCGCGCCCGCTTCACGGAGCTTCAAGCCCTGCTCTCGGCGGCAGAAATCCCGTTCGTGGTTGCCCCCGAGATTGTGCGCGGTCTGGACTACTACACGGAGACCGTCTTCGAGGTGCTCAGTTCGAATCTGGGAGCGCAATCGGCGATGTGTGGTGGCGGACGCTACGACAACCTGATCAAAGAACTCGGTGGGTCGGCCCTTCCGTCAGTCGGGTTTGGGATGGGCGTCGAGCGGCTTATTCTCGTGCTGGAGTCCATCGATGCGTTGCCGACGGCGCCGCGGCCGAAGGTCTTCATCGCCTACCACGGCGAGGCTCTTCGCGCCGAGGCGTTTGTGATCGCTCGCCGACTGCGGGCGGAAGGGATCGCGGTGATGACCGACGTCGACGCGCGATCGTTGAAATCACAGTTGCGACAAGCCGACAAGTCCGGGGCGGAGTTTGTGGTCGTTCTCGGAGAAGACGAAATCGCGAGCGGCACGGTGAGCCTCAAGCACATGGATACGGGCGAGCAACGTTCGGTCTCGCGCAACGAGTTGGCGGGGGCCCTGGGATGAGAGCCTGGGCGGTTGCCGTGGCGGCGTTGGTTGCGGGACTTGGTTTGGCCCAGACGCCGGACGTTCGGATTCGGACCGACATCCGCGTGCACTATCGCTCGATCCGCGGCGCCGATTCGGCTCTCCGATGGTACGACACGCTTGGACGTCCGAGTTTGGTCGAAGTCGAGTTCGAGCTTGAGCCGGGTTTCAAGGCGCATGTCGCGGAACGTTTCCAGAAGATTCGCGGCGATGCCGACGAGGAACAGCTTTACGAATACTACGTCGAGGACCCGGGCATCTGGCGAGTGGGTAAGCAGATGATGCCCTTCGGGCGCAACGAGCTTCTTCGCGATATGGGACGTGGAGCAAGGGGCGACACCAACCTGCTCTTCGATCGCCTACCGCTGGTCATGGCGGTCGCGGATAACGGCCCTGGGCGCCTGCGCGGCGTCTTCGTACGCCTTGGGTCGAGGCTCGGTTTTAGCGGTGCGGTCGGGAGCGGAATCGGGGCGCAGAGCAACTCGCTGACGCTGGTTCGGCGGCCCGAGCAGGGCCCGGGCAAGGGCAGGGGCCACCGGGTCGCAGTCGGAGTGGATTACTCGCAGCGCATCGGCGACACGATGATCCGCGCCGAAATGGTCGGCCTGCGCCGCGGCGAAACTCCGGCTGATGTCGACACTGAGGTCAGCGACGTCTCGCTGGTCTACGACTTGCCCAAGGACTGGTCGGTTACCGTCGGTTGGAGCCGAGAGTGGCGGGCGGCGTACAGCCTGTTCCGAGCTGAGGGCAAGGTGGAGATTCACCGCAACGTGTACCTTGAGCCCATCGTGCGATTTCGAGATGGAGCGGTCTTTGATGCGGGGATCTCCCTGCGGGTGAGGCTCTGATGGGTGGACCCGTGTTTGCTCTTGGCCCGCTGGTGGTGGTGGCTTTGCTGGTCGTCATCGGCATCGCGGGCTTGGTGTGGAGCATGGCGCGCAATCGTAGCCGCTACGAAGCCCCCGGCGAGACGGTCAATCCGGCCGACCAGGTACATCTGCGCCCCTTGATCCGCGCCCGTGAGCGGCTCGATGCCTTGCTTGCCAAGCACGGCAACGATCCGAACATCAAGGTCATCGGCTCCGAGGCGCGGAACGAGGTCGATGAGCTGATTAGGCACACCGAACAAATGCTGCGTTCGGAACTCTCCGGCCACCGACGCGATCTTAAGTCGCAGCTCGCCGAGGTGCGGGGCGAAGTCGAGAGCTTGGTCTCCGATCTCGAGCAATCGGCGGTCGAGACTCAAGTCGATGAGGCTTCCACCACGTTGCGTGAGTCGTTGTCTCGGATACAATCCTTATCGGCGAGTCTCGATGAAGCCGAGCAGCTGACCGACCGAAATCTATGAGCACTACCCGCCGAGCCTACGACATCCTTCGCGGTTACATCGGCCGAGAGTGGGAGCGCATTCAATCCATCGAGGAGAGCTCGGCGCGCACCGAGTTGAACGAGTCGTTGAAGACGCCCAGCCCGGCGAACCCGCGCTCGGCGGATCCTGTTCCAACCACGGCTTCACCTGAGGACCAGGAGGCGTATGCTCGTCGCTTGCTCGGTGTCTCGGGGTCGGCTACGTTTGACGAGATACGGAAGCAGTTCGAGCGGCTCAACCGCCGTAGCGATCCCGCGAACTTTCCCCCCGGTTCGGCCGAAGCTGATCAAGCGGCAGGGATTCAGAAGCGTGTGCACTGGGCCTATGGCTACCTGACTGAGCACATGGATACGACCGAGAAGCGCTTCCGGTCCTTAGAAATCTAGTTCGGATTGGCACGGCTAGCTCGCTTTTGTCTCGCGTATTTTGCATCTACACATTTCGATATGTCGAGGTAAACTCCGGGCGATGGCGACCGAACAGCCGAAGCTCTCCTTTCTCGATCGATTCCTGACACTGTGGATTTTCTTAGCGATGGGACTTGGGGTTGCGATCGGCTACTTCATGCCTTCGGCGGCGAAGGGGATCGAGTCGATGTCAGTCGGGCAGACGAACATCCCCCTTGCGATCGGATTGATTCTCATGATGTATCCGCCCTTGGCGAAGGTCAAGTACGAGCGGATGCGCGAGGTGTTCCGCGATCGTCGGGTGCTGGCCCTGTCGCTCATCCAGAACTGGCTGGTGGGGCCGGTCCTCATGTTCGTCTTGGCCATCGTGTTTCTGCACGACAAACCGGACTACATGGTCGGCCTGATCCTCGTCGGACTCGCGCGGTGTATTGCCATGGTGCTGGTCTGGAACGACCTGGCACGAGGTGATACCGAGTACGCCGCTGGTCTGGTGGCCCTGAACAGTATCTTCCAGGTGTTCACTTACGGAGTGCTGGCGTGGCTGTTCGTTGGGGTCTTGCCGCCGTTGTTTGGCGTGCAGGGCGCCAGCGTCGAGGTCACGTTCGCCGAACTGGCGACAAGCGCCCTGATCTACCTGGGTATCCCGTTCGGAGCGGGGTACCTAACTCGGGCCATCGCTCTTAGGACAAAGGGTGAGGAGTGGTATCGGACCCGGTTCCTGCCCCGAATCGCTCCAATCACGCTGATCGCGCTGCTGGCGACGATTGTGCTGATGTTCAGCCTGAAGGGAGAGGAAGTCATCGCGTTGCCGATGGATGTCGTTCGGGTGGCGATTCCATTGACCGCCTACTTCGCGATCATGTTTTTCATCAGCCTGTTCATGGCTCGGCGGGCGGGCGCGAACTACGAGCAGTCAGCGACGCTCGCGTTTACAGCGAGCGGAAACAACTTCGAGTTGGCGATCGCGGTGGCGGTGTCGGTCTTTGGGCTAGGTTCTGGACAGGCGTTTGCAGCGGTGATTGGACCCCTCGTCGAGGTGCCAGTGTTGATTCTCCTTGTCGGAGTGTCGCTTCGCTTGGGACGCAAGTATTGGCCGGTCCAAGTCGCGGCATCCTAGCGCGATTGCCGGGCCGCGCTTAAACGGAACTTAACATGCGCGCGCAATCCTGTCCGGGTCGATCTTCACTCGACCAGCCAAACAAGGGGAGTGCAAAACAAAC
>JANJUB010000019.1 GCA_024710805.1 Fimbriimonadaceae bacterium
ATGTGCGCCTTGAGTGCGTCAGTTCGGCCCAACACCCAGCGACGATGTCCCGGATCCATGAAGTGCGCGTTTTCTTGGATCCGGAGTGACGAGCGACGCTGAGTGCACAGAAGCTGTCCTCGGACCGCTTTCCTTCTTGAAGCGGATAAACGCCATGTGGTGCCTCGTGGGATCGCACAAAATGTGCGTCACCTTGGATCCAATCGCGTTGAGTTGATCGAAGGGCTTGCCGAATCGGTCATAGAACTCTGTGCGGCTGCAAAAGTCATTGCTCGAGGCTTCGTCCACCCCGATCGCGATGACGTCTCCCACCACGGCGCGAACTTTGCGTTTCCATGCAAGATCTTTCGCTGTCCACGACGCTCACCCAGTTGGTGACCAGCGATACGGTCGGCACGATCACCGCGACTCAGGGTACCACCACCCGGACGCCCACGCTGACCCCCACCTCGTCAGCAAAGAGACCCCGCTCCAGACCGGAGCGGGGCCTCTCTTGTCTCGTTGCAGTGAGTCAAGCGATCACTTCTTCTCAACCCACCTGTAGGCGTATTCGACTGCTCCATTCCCGTTTGCGTAGCTGACAAACCGCAGAACCATCACACCCTGAGGATAGCGATCTTTCGCGGGGACTTGGGCTTCGAACTCGAATGACCCGCCGGCCCCCGCAAAGTCGTTCCCGTAGAGGTTGATGCCACTGGTGTGCCCTACGTGAGCAGGAAATCCGGGAGGGTGCCAATGCACTCCGAACGAGGTTCGGCTGATCTCGCCCGATAGGGTTACCGTCCCCGACACCTTGAACTTCTGCCCTGGCACGAGGTATCTGAGGTCGGGAGATGCGTTCCACGTGACGGTCACCTTCGAGAAGTGCGGCTTGAGTTCCAAGTCATTCCATTCGCCAGTGACCACGAGCGACCCGCTCCCGCCCTCGGCCCTGCAGCGGCTGTATCGACGTGGATCGCGAGTGTTGGGAGGATTGTCGATCGGCACCGGCTTCGCCTCGACAAATGCCCAATGCGATACGGTGGGAGCTCGCGCACCTACGGGCGAATCTTGTCCAGGCGGCTGCTTCTTGGGCTTGGGCTTCTGATTCGGAAATCGTTGGTAGTACTGATTCTCCCGAATCTGCTCTTGAAGTAAACCCGGATGCACGGCTTTCTGCCCTGGAGCGGGCGGCAGGTCGTACATACTGAACATGAAGCCGGGGTAGTGTTTCACGCCCGTACACCACGATATCAGACTCCTTCCATTCCACTTCGATGTTGCGGCACCTGTGAACGAACCTGTGTCGAAAGCGTGGTGCCACAGGTCGAACACGATCACATCGTTGCCGATGACGATCGCGGGAGCGATGTGTTCGAGATTCACCCAGGCGACCGAGCGGAGTGTGTGCTCGGCTTCGGTGGCAACGCCCGCATTCTCAGATCCCTGTCCGACGCCGATGACACCGAAAATCTGATCCTGTCGGAATCCGGCACCCAACAAGGCACGCTGGATCGCGGTGTTGATGTACGTGCACGTCCCGATATCCTGCTGACCATATCTTGCCGCCGAAGACACACGCCCGCCCCAGTTGTTGTTGACGGGGACCTTGAGTCGGATCATCTGATCGGCGACTTTGGCTACGATCTTCTTGGCGTCGGCGACACCTAGCTTATACTTCGGGCCTTTGTTGAGAGTCTCACCGAAGGCCATCCAATCAAAATTGACGGCTGATTGGGCAGACCGACTGGCGAGGGCAAAGAGAGTCGACCCCAGGAGGGCCGATACGGCGAGAGTGAGCGAAACGCGGTGTTTCATCACGACCTCCGCGCCTAGGGTATCGCGGAGGTCGTGGGATGTCAAGTCGTCATTTCTTGGGACGACGGCGAAGGAACAAAGCTCCGAGCCCTAGCACGGCGAGCGTGGTCGGTTCGGGGACCGCGGCGACGTTGTCCGTCCAGGTCGTGTCTCCACCCCCGGTGATATCCGTGCTCACGCCGACGTGTCGCAAGTCGTTCAGAACGCTCTGGATATCCGCGTTCGTCGCGAACACGGCTCCGGAACCCTGGTGGTATTCAGAGCTGTTGTAGTACCAGCCCTCGCTCGCGTCGAGCGTGAACGAGTAGCTGATGAAACCTGCTGAAGCAGGAATCGTGCGCTCGAGCACCAAGAAGGCGGTGGACGACATCAGGACGATGAACGGATCGTCTCCACCCGCTCCCGCACTTCGATAGTCGAGTGTCAACTCCTGACCGAACAACCCACCGTGATTACCACCCAGGTCACCGCTGAAATGGTAGGCATAGCTGGTGTGGTCCGACCCTAGGACATAGCCGTTGCCGCTGTTGCTCGCGAAGACGGCCGAGCCATGGGAGTCGACATCGATCCCGGCGAACGTACTGCCGAAGTTGCCGCGCGTCCAGCCTTGGACGTCGCTGTCGAACGTAAAGTCAAACCCCACCGCTCCGCCGAACTGAAGCCCGATCGCCAGTGTGGCAATAGAAAGAAACAATCTCATAGAACCCTCTGACTAGACTATACACGCAGGGTGTGAAAACCTAGGCCTCGGACTCGCGCACGGGCATGACCCGCGCCTCGATTGTCTTTGCCTCACCCAACTGCTTGACCTTCTCCACAAGATCGATGCCGAAGATCTGCTTGACCTGCTCGACGGTCGAGATCGCTCGCGCGGGTAACGAACCTTGCGCGGAGTCGATCATCGTCACCTTGTCCACTCGCGTCTCGGCGATCATCGCGGTCATCGCTTCGATAATCGGCTGCAGCTTCTGGGTGAGCATGACCTCGCGGGCGGCGGGGCCGGCCTTCTCCCAGGCTTGCGCCAACGCTCGAAGCGCCTCAGCTCGGGCGCGCCCATCTTCGATGATCGACGCGGTCGAGGCCTTGGCCTCATTCGACGCCGTCTCTGACCATGCTGCGGCCGGCTCAATGACGTCCGCCTCCAATCGGCGGCGAACCTGCTCGATTCGCGCCTTCTGAACGTCGATTTCGGCCCTGGCCTGCGCAACTTGCGCCATGACCACGGCACGCTCCTCCGCGATCAACGCATCGCGGCGGGTGAGGGCGTCGGTCAGGCGCTTCTGCGCGTCGGCCTTTGCCGCTTGAATCTGTGCTTGAACCTGACCCTGAACCTCGCGTTCGAGGTTCTCCGCTTCGCGGATGATCGCTTCCGCTCGCGCGGTCGCTTCCGCAACCCGGGCCGAGCTAATGATCTCGGCGCTGCGCTTGCGTCCGATCGAGTCCAAGTACTTGACCTCGTCGTGGACGTTCTGGATCTTCATCGTATCCACGACCAGACCCAGGGCCGTCATGTCAGCCTCGACTTCATGCACCAGCCGTTCGGCAAAGAGGAGCTTGTCCTCGTTCACCTGCTCGGGGGTCATCGTCGAGAGAATGCCGCGCAAAGCACCTTCGAGAGTCGCCTTGGCAACCTGCATGATCTCCGCGCGAGACCTACCCAGGAATCGCTCGATCGCGTTGTTCAGCACCGGCGAGTGGCCGGCGATTTTGACGTTGGCGACCCCCTGAACCGTGAGCGGGACGCCACCCTTGCAGTAGGCGTTGTTGGCCGACACGTCGATCACCATGTTCGTCAGGTCCATGCGATCGACCTTCTCGAATAGCGGAACCTGAAGCCCGTAGCCGCCTTTGATCAGCCGATAACCATACACCCGAGCGCCTTCGCGGACTTTCTTGCCCGAGAAGATCAGGACTTCGCTCGGCGACGAGTTGTGGATCAACCCGGGCAGCGACAGCAGAAACAGCACAATCGCCGCAATGACGACAACGCCGATGATCAAGAGAGGAGTCACTTCGCTTCACCTTCCAACTTCGGAGACTCGGTGCGCCCGGAGAGCGCGGCTTGAATGTCGATGCCGGTCGCGGTCGTTACGGACTCCAACACCGCCGCCAGCATGGCCGGATAGGCCGACACATAAGCGGAGAGGGTCTTCCCGTCGCCGCTATCGATCATGTTCACTTCGTTGACCTTCACCTTGGCGACACCTCGAGCCGCGGTTTCAAGGATCTTCTCGACGTCCTCCATCAGGTAGATCGCAAGAGCGTCTTTGCCTGCGTCGGACCACGCTTGCGTCATCATGTCGAGCGCTTGGCTGCTCGCCTGACCACGCTCGCGAAGGATCGCCGCTTCGCCCCGTGCCCGATGCTCCTGTGCGACGCGGTTGGCTTCGGCAGGGAGAACCTGATCGACCTGCAGCCTGAGCTTCTCGAGCTGAGCGCGTAGGCCCTGCAGTTCTTGCTCGGCTTCGGCCCGGGCTTGGCGCGCAGCCGCTTGCGTGCGCTCCTCTTCCGAACTCACCTCAGCCTCGAGATCGGCCTGGATGCGACGCAGGTCGTTCTTGATGCGGGCGATGTTTGCCTCCGCTTCGGATCGAGCGACCTTCGCTCGGCCGGTTGCCTCGGCTTCGGCAAGTTCAGCCAGCCGCTTGGCGTCCGACTCGGCGATCTCCGCATCACGGATGACACTGGCGATGGCCTCGCGCCCGATCGAGTTCAGGTACTGGACATCGTCGCTCACGTGCTGGATCTTCAACGTGTCGAGGTGGATGCCCAGCTTGCTCAAGTCGAGTTCGCTTTCGCGACTGAGCTCGTCGGCAAACTTGAGCCGGTCCTCGTTCACCTCTTCCGGCGTCAGGCGAGCGAGAACGCCCCGGAGGTGGCCCTCCAAGGTCTCCTTCGCCACGCGGCGAATCTCGCTGACATCTCGACCCAGGAATCGCTCAAGGGCATTGTGGATGTACTTCTGGTCGCTGGAGATCTTGACGTTGGCGATGGCGTCGACGTTGAGCGGAATACCACCCTGCGAGTAAGCGCCCCGGATGGAGATCGGAACCTCCATGTTGTTAAGGCTCATGCGCGCCGACTTTTCGATAATCGGGATGCGCCATCCGCGTCCGCCGAAGATCACCCGAACCCGTTTGCCGTAGAAGATCAGGACTTCGTTGGGCGGACAGATCTGCAAAAGCGTTGTGACCCACTTGAAGAAGATCAGCAGCGCGAACAGTGCGCCAAAGCCAATCGCCGCATAGCTGCCGACGGTGGATAGGCCAAAGATCGAGAGTTCAGGCATGGTTTTGATTCTCCAAGAGTTCATCTCGGGGGATAACACGGGCGCGATCGTTCTCCAAGCTGACGATCACGACATTCTCTTCGCGGGCGATTTCCCGCTCTTCGTACGGAAGGGCGAGCAACTCGATGGTCTCACCCTTGACTTCAAGCCGCACCTTGCCCTCGAGACCAGGGCGAATCGGCACGATGACCGTCGCCTCTCGGCCAAGAAAGTCCTGGCTGCGGGTCGCATTGTCGGCCTGCATGCGCCGGGCCCAATGCAACAGAAACGACACGACCAAACCAACTCCCAGCCCGGTCCCTGCCGATAGCAGCGCCGTCATGGGCTCGAGGGTCTTGGCAATCGTCGCAAGCGAAATCCCGGTTAGTCCGAAGACCATCAGGAAGTATGTCCAGAAGCGAAGACTGAGGAAAGGGAGCCACACGTCGCCGTGGGCGATGTCGTGATCGCCCGAGACGTCATGATCCGCGGATATCTCGTGGCCGGCATCGCCATGCCCCGTAAAGAGCGTCATTAAGACGAGCCCTCCACCCACAATCGCGGCGACAATGTAGAACGCCAACATCAGTTCACCTTCCGTGCATCCCAGTATAGCCAGCGCATCCGTCAATGGTAACGGAGGTTGAGGATCGAGGGTTGCGAGCTAGGTGGTTCGATGGCGCAGCGGGACGGCAGGCAACTGGATGTCTTGAGACTTGGATGTGATCTCGAGAATCCGGTCGAGAACGATTTTCAGCGATCCGGAGACCGGAAAAGCGAGGATCATACCGAGCGGTCCGAAGAGAGAGGCGGCCGAGAACACCACGAAGAAACTCACGAGCGGATGAAGTCCGACCGAACGGCCAACCAATCGGAAGTACACCAACTGATCGAAGAGGAAGAAGATCGCGGAGTAGATGATGCCCGCAACGACGCCGTAGGTCCACGAGTTAGCGAACACGAGAGGCCCGATTCCCACTTTGTCCGACGTGCCAATCAGGAACACGAGGAGGACGAGATTGAGCATCGCACCGAGATAGGGGATGAGGTAGATGCACGTGAACAGCAGGGCCAGGAGCATCGCGTACGGCGCACCCAAGAGGGTCAGCACGATGGACGCTGCGATGGCGTAATAAACCAGCACAATGCTCACGCCTCGGATGTACTGCGCGATAACGTTGCCCATATCCTGAAGCAGCCCAAGGGTGTCGCGCCGAATCGAGGGCGGAATGAACCCCGCCACCTTAAGGCGGAACCGGTCGATCTCCGTCATCATGACAAGGGCGAAGAACGGCGTGAACAGCATCAGGAGAGCTTGCGACCCGAGGGCGCTAACCAGTCCGAGCACGCCGCCAAACAAGGTTTGCAGCGCCTTGGTGATCTCCTTGCGATGCGGCTCGACGTACTCCTTCACCGCGTCGTTTCGCGTGGTGGGCAACCCCAAACGACTCAACAGGTCTTGGTTCTGCTCAAAGAACCGGTCGAGCTGGCCGGCGGTGCCCCCGTCCGAGAGTTGGACTCGGGGATTCCATTTGAGGAAGTAGTTGGCTTGGGCGTTCTGCTCCGATAGCTGCGCGCTCATCAGGTCGATCTTGTCTTTGAAGGTGATGACCTGACCGCTCACCACGGGCGTGAGCCAAACGCCGAGGGCGATGAGGACGCCCATGAACGCGCACCAAACAAGCAACACGGCCCGCAGACGGGTGTAGCCACGCTTCTGGAGGCGGCGCGTCGCCGGATCGAGGATCGAAGCCAGCAGGATGGCCCCGATGAAGGGCGGCAGGATGCCGCGCACAGCATAGAGAAAAACAAGGGCGACCCCGACTAGGGCCGCCCAAAGAACAACTCGCCAACCGAACATGATGTTCGGGTTCGAGAGCTAGACGCCGACCTCTTCGAGAGCGGCTTCGACCTGAGCAGTGCGCTTCTGCTTTTGCTCGGAGACCCACTCCTCGGTCTTGTGCTTGAGTTCCTTCAGCTTGCCGCTGAGTTCCTCGCGCGTCTCCGTACCGGCCTTGGGTGCGAAAAGCAACCCGGCGGCGGCACCGATGATGGCCCCAAGGCCAACGCCGGCGAGCATGTACAGCAAAACGTTCTTATCGTCGTTTTCGTGCATAGGTTTCACCTCGGTCCAACTAACTCTATTGTAGCCAAGTTGAGCCTCACTCCATACAACGATTTACTTGGATTGCGCGTTGCGCTGGAGTAATCCGTCAGGTCCCGAGGGGTGACCTCTTGCCAGGCGTCCGGCCGACCGCACGAACCGGTGAGTAAGGACGTCATTCTCAGTACGGTCCCATGCGTCGTACGCACCTGCCACCCAGAATCCCAACCTCTTTCCTTGGCAGCATGATCTTGCTCGGGATGTTGGGTTGTGCTCCTCCCGCCTTGACAGGAAGTTCCAACGAGCCCTACGTGATGCGTAACTGGCAGCACCTGAGCGACCACGAACTCTCGGCCACCCTTCCAAGCAGCATTGATCCTGAGAATCGGCAGCACCTGACCGAACTCTTTCGATCGAACCGATCGAAAGAGTTCCGTCGACGAGCGCTCTATGCCCTGCCGAATGAGGACCTCTCGACCCTGGCGCTCGAGGCGACCGATCCCGAAGAAGCCGGTTGGCTCCTCGATGCACTCATCGCGCGCAACGCCGCGATTGATGACCGGATGCGCAACGTCATCCGCATTGCCTCAAGCGAAGCAAAGCGGGAGATTCTCGAGACAGGCCTCAATCCGTTCACTCCGGCCAAGCAGCTTATTCTCGAAGACCTCGACATGAAGCTGATCTCGGTCGTGATCAGCGAACAAAGGGGACATCGAGCCCACTACCAAGTATCCGGCACGTCGAACGGGCATGAGATCCGAAAGAACAGGACGCTCGATTCGGGCAGTGCGAGGCTTGTCATCCTGCTGCCGCCGGCCACCGCACCTTTCCGCCTGACCATTAAGAGAAACGATCGGGTCGAATACGACGAAAAGAATCTGGCCCCAGGTTCTTCCTGGTCGATCAAGTTCCTGAAGGGGCCGCTTGATCACCAGGTGCGAGTTGAGCCCAGGTAGGCCAGTCTGGTTGCCCCAAGAAGAACAAACAGCCCCTTCCGTCGCCGGAGCGAAAGAAGGGGCCTATGGGGGCCTTACCGAGGCGGCGAGGCCTGCCCGGTGTCCGTCACGTCCTCCACCTTCACCGAGGAGACGTACTCCTTGCCGTCGACCGTGAGCGTCACGCGGTAATCCCCCGGACGGACTGGGGTGCGGCCACGCGCGTTCCAGTACATCACGCCGACTCCCGGCGTCTTCGTCGCATCGCGCTCGAAGACCGTTCGGCCCTCGATGTCGGTCACCACAATCTTGGCTTCCTTGGCCTCCTGCCGCAGGTAGTAGCAGAAGTAGGTACCCGGCTGGGTGTTGGGCGACTGCCAGACTCCATCGCCATCCCAGTTCTTGCCGCTGACGCGGCCGAATTGGTAGATCGGCGAGGGCTTGGCCAGGTGAGCATCCTTGGCCATGTTCTCGGTGGTCATCTCCTCGAGGGCCGAGACCGGCAGCGTCCAGATTGATCGCCCGTGCGTGCCGATGACAAGGTCACCGTCGCGCGGGTGGAGCGCCAGGTCGTGCACCGGGACCGTCGGGAAGTTGTTCTCGAAGCGATTCCAGCTCTTTCCGCGATCCAATGAGATGTAGAGGCCCAGCTCGGTGCCCAGGAACAGCAGATTCGGGTTCTGCAACCCTTCCTTGATCACGTAAGCCGGATCATTCTCGGGAAGTCCGGTCGTGATCGGCGCCCACGTCTTGCCATAGTCTTCCGTCAGGTACACGTAGGTCTTGTAGTCGTTGTTCCGGTGGCCATCGAACGTCGCGTAGGCTCGGCCCACCACGTACTTCGACGCGGTGACGCGTGAGACCCAGGTGTTTGCCGGGAGATCGGGGATGCTCAGCGTCACGTTTGACCACGTCCGACCATCGTCCTGCGTCACTTGAACCTGGCCGTCGTCCGTACCCACCCAGATCACTCCGCGCCGAATCGGCGACTCGCTGATCGTGATGATCGTGCAGTGTCGCTCGGCACCGGTGTTCTCGGGGCTTGCCGAGTTCACGCCTGGGCGCAGCTTGTCCGGGTTGTTCGTGCTCAGATCCGGCGAGATGACCTCCCAGTTGTCTCCGCGATTCACGGACCGGAACAGCACGTTGCCGCCGAAGAACACGGTCTTCGAGTTGTGCGGCGACAGGTGGATCGGCGAACTCCAGTTGAAGCGCCACCCTGTTCCCTGGCCTTGCGCCGGGCGCGGGAAGGTGTTGTTGGCGTTGGGCCGAATCGACCGCAATCCGCCTGCCTTCAGGTCGATGCGATACAGCGCTCCGCCCTGGCTTTCGGCATAGACGGTCGTCCAGTCCTCGGGATCGACCTGCACGTGGAAGCCATCGCCACCCGCATACGTAAAGGCATCGAAGTTCGTCGGGCCGCCATTCCACGTTTGCGTTGGGCTCGCCCAACTGCCGTTGTCTTGCAGACCGCCGTACACCCAGTACGGCTTTCGCATGTCGAATGCGATCGCGTAGAACTGGCCCAGCGGCATCGTGTGCAGGTGCTGCCAGGTCGCCCCTCGGTCGCGGGTCACGGCCATACCGCCGTCCTCACCCACGATGATGTGGTTCGAGTCGGCCGGGTTGATCCAGAACGCGTGAAAGTCGACGTGAACCGAGATTGGGAAGCGGGTCAGCGTCTTACCGCCGTCCTCGCTCTGAAGCACCTGCACGCCCGGCACGTAAACCCGGTTCGGGTTGTTCGGGTCGATCCGCGGGAGGCTAAAGTAGAACGGTCGCGGGTTCTGCGGATTCACGCGAGTCCAGCTTTCACCGCCGTCTTCCGACCGGAAGAGGCCGCCCTCACGCTTGTTGTCGGCGACGTTTCGATGCTCGATCGTCGCGATCATGATCTTCGGATTCTTCTTGTGATAATCGAGGCCGATTCGGCCAAGAATGCCTGGCGAAGGAATACCTTTGGTGATTTTCTTCCAGTTCTTGCCACCGTTGGTCGTCTTGAACAGCGCACTGCCCGGGCCGCCGCTCGTCCAGTCATAAGCCTTACGAAGCTTCTCCCAAGCGGCGGTCATCAGCTCGTTCGGATTCTTTGGATTGATGACCAGGTCGATAAAGCCGGTCTTCTCATCGACGTAAAGGATCTTCGCCCAGGTCTTGCCGCCATCGGTGGTCTTGTACACACCACGATCTGGGTTGTAGCCCCACAGATCGCCCATGCCAGCGGCATAGGCCACATCATGGTTGCGCGGATCAATGACGATTTTCGAGAAGTGGCGGCACTCCTTCAAGCCAACGTGCGCCCACGTCTTGCCCCCGTCGGTCGTCTTGTAGATGCCGTCGCCCCAGCTCACCGAGTTGCGGCTGCTAGCCTCGCCCATGCCCACGTAAACCACGTTCGGGTCCTGAGGCGAAACGGCAATCGCCCCGTAGCCCGACGAACCCGTTTTGGTCAGCACCGGCGTCATCGTAAATCCGCCGTTCTCCGTCTTCCAAACTCCGCCCGCCGCCGTTGCGACGTAGAAGATGCTTGGGTTCTTCTCGTAGACGGCGATGTCCGAGATTCGGCCACCCATCGTGGTCGGGCCAATGTTGCGCGGTGGCAGATTGGCAATCAGCGCAGTATGTGGCGGAAGCTTCGGCGCTTCCGCGGGCGGTACGGTCTCTTGCGCGAACGCAAAGACCGGCACCAAAGCGAGCAAGAACGCATATCTCATGAGTTACCCGTGACCCCTCATCGCTCCGAAAGCTCGGAGCAAGTTTCCCATTTTGCACAGGTTTGCGCAGATTTTGGGAGGATGGGCTCAAGATTGTTGCCGCAAGCCCACCTGACCCCAAAACGGCCATAATCTAGGCCATGAAGGTTTCGATCATCGGGGGCGGCGGCCGAGTTGGTTCGGACGCCGCCTTTGCACTGCAGTTGGGTGGCATCGTGAAGGAAATCGTGTTGGTGGACGCCAACGCGGACATGGCGGCAGGCGAGGCTCTCGACCTCCGCCACGGCTCGGCATTGACGTCGAGCCAGACCATTGTGAGCGGCGATTACGATGCCGTCAGCGGAAGCGACTGCGTCGTGATCACGGCGGGCCTGCGCCGCAAGCCCGACGAGAGCCGGCTTGAGCTGATCAACCGCAACGTCAGCCTGTTCAACCAGATTCTCGACTCGCTGAAGGGCGTAAAGCTCGGCCCCGACTCGACGATCCTCGTCGTTTCAAACCCGGTCGACATCCTGACGCAACTCGCAGCGGAGGCAGGCTTGCTCCCCGCTGATCAGGTCGTCGGTCTCGGAACGGTGCTCGATACATGCCGCTTCCGTTCGCTGCTCGCCGACCACTTCAAGGTCGGTGCACGCGACGTCCACGCGCTGATTCTCGGCGAGCACGGCGATACGATGGTTCCGATCTGGTCTTCGGCCACGGTGAACGGTATCTCGATCGCTTCGCTCAACGGCTACAGCCAGGAAGTCGCCAACGGCATTTTCGACTTCACCAAGAAGTCGGGCGCCGAGGTGATCCGCCTGAAGGGTGGCGCGGGCCGTGCGGTCGGCGTTTCGATCAAGGAAGTCGTCGAGGCCATGGCGCTCGACAACGGCGCGCTGCTTCCGATCAGTTCCATGCAGAAGGGCAAGCTCGGTATCGACGGGATTTCGCTTTCGCTGCCGACCCGCGTTGGCCGCCGGGGAGTGGTCGAAGTACTGGAGCCGGTGGTCTCGGATGCCGAGCGCGAGGCGCTGTTGAAGTCCGCCGAGGCTCTCAAGGCCGTCCGCGCACAGATCGGCTAAGCATTCCTGTTCCCTCCCTTTCACTGCGGTGAGAGGGAGGGTTCAAGCTTCTCAGCTGCAGCAGCCTCCGGTTGGCTCGTACCGGCGAAGGTGGCAAGCGAGCCTCGCCCACAAGCCTGCAGCAACGTGCGACATGCGCTGGATCGACACCCACTGCCACCTGAACGACGTCAAGGCGTTCCCAAACGTTGATGACGACCTGCGTGAGCTCGCCGACCTGGGGATCGGCACCATCATTATCGGAGTCGATCCCGAGTCCAGCCGCCGGGCGGTGGAGTTGGCGGATCACCATGACCTCGTTTGGGCGGTCGTTGGGCGACACCCGAACTACGCTGCCAACTTTCACTCGTCGGAGCTTCAGTCCTACTCGGAGTGGCTAAGCCACCCGAAAGTGGTGGCACTAGGCGAAATCGGACTGGATTGGCACTGGGATTTCGCCACTCCGGAGCAGCAATACTCCGCGCTCCGCCAACAGCTAGCTCTCGCCATCGACCTCGACGTGCCCATCGTGATCCACTGCCGTGAAGCGTACGACGACCTCATCGAGGAGCTCTCCGGGCGCGAGAGGCGGCCGAGATGCGTGTTCCACTGCTTCGCGGGCAGCGCATCCCACGCCCAAACCGTGCTTCTTTGGGACAGTTGGTTTGGGGTCGATGGCCCCGTCACCTATCCCAAGTCATCCGAGCTGCGTCAACTCATCGGCACGGTAGTTCCCCGCGATCGGCTCGTTCTTGAAACCGACAGTCCCTACCTATCGCCCATCCCTTACCGGGGCAAGCCCAACCACCCTCGCTTCCTGCCCCTGATCGGCGACGAGGTCGCCCGGACATGGCAAGTCGACTTAGAAGAAGTCGCGCGGGTCACGACCCAGAACGCGGTCGAGTGTTTCGGTATCACGCTCTAAACCGAACCAACCCGAGCCCCCGTGCTATCCGGAGCACGCCAGACTCACCTTAGATACAGCTTGCTCGTGTACTTCACGTCACGCTGTTCGCCTGCTTTAAGATCGAGCGTCCACACCAGCCGGCTGTTCGGATTCACCTCACGTAGCCCCTTCGCAACCTTGGTGATCACCGGATTTTCTTCAGCCTCGGTGATCTCACCCGTAATCG
The DNA here is from genome assembly GCA_024710805.1 of Fimbriimonadaceae bacterium. Taxonomy (GTDB): domain Bacteria; phylum Armatimonadota; class Fimbriimonadia; order Fimbriimonadales; family Fimbriimonadaceae; genus JANJUB01. The sequence goes on from JANJUB010000019.1 coordinate 12,995, forward strand.
ACTTCGTAATCCGCATCTTGACCGCCTGATTCTTGAAGTTGCGGATCGACAGAGTGCCCTGGAGGGTCACGAGATCGTAGACGTTGCTCGTGTTCGGGATACGAAGCGCTCCACGCTCTCGAGTCAGCTCTTGCTCGGTAGCCTCGACGCGAATATCCAGTGCCTTCGACATCTTGACCAGAAACTCGGCGTCCGCTGGCGTGTACATCAGGGTGTCCTGGCCCATCAACTGGCCATCCTTGTAGACGCTGGCGGGAGCGGTGGTGAGCGGCTGCCCACTCGTGTTCTTGAGTTTGAGACTATGCCATACGTCGCTTGGACCCTCGGGCATCGGTCGGTACTCACTGTTGTTGTAAACCGTGTCCGGAAGATCGACCGTGTAGAGGTGGGTGTAGTCGCTCTTCGCCGTGAAGAGGATGTAGAACGCCCGGTCTCCTTTCTTGAGCGTCACGCCCGACCGCTTGTAGAAGAACAGGTCCTCCGCAAGGTCGGTTGACGAGAAGCCGGGCGCAAAGCCACCACCGAAATCGGCAGCAGGAGCAACGTTCTGCGTCATCACTTCGCGTCTACCGGCAAAAGAATCTCGGGGGATACCCACGGATCCGAGGAACTGAGTGAACTGGTCCACGCTCTGTCCGCTCAGCAGCGGTTCCATGACGGTCGCCCACGGTACGTTCGGGAAGCCCGTTACCAGCCGGAGTTCTGCGTTACTGACATCGCTGAGGTCGTTCAGCACCGTCGCCTTCGAGGTCATCGAGAGCGTCTTCTCGTCGCTGATGTCGAACGCATAAGCCGGCGACCACGTCATACCGCGCTCGACTCCGTAGAGAAGCAAATCGCCTGTTCCGCGGGTCTTGAACCGCATCACGCGCTCCTTGGTTTTACGGTCCATCGACGTGACCGGACCTTCGTTGACCGTGAGCATGCGGACTTCACCGCGAGGCACCGTGGAAATCTGCCCCTTACGATCCAGAATCAGCGTGTCACCCGCAACGTGCATGAGCTTGCCCTCGAGAACGCCGAGATTCACGGACTGGATCGTGACCATCTTGCCGATGTTCCATTGAAGAAACTCGTCGAAAGAGCTTGGCTTTGCGCTTGTGGTCTTATCGACCTGCGTGGTCACCACCTCTTCGATCTTGAGGTCGCCCGTCGTTGTGATCCAGAAGCTGCCGAGCGCCGCCTGCGGGATATCGGCGACGGTGGTGCCGTCGCCGCGAACAGAGACCTTGCGAACGACCATGGCGTAGCCGTTCTTGAACAGCGCGGCCGATTCGATCTTGGTGGATGCGGCGGGCACCTGGGCGAGAGCGCCGGACAACGCGAGAGTTGCGAGGATCATCAACGATCAGACGGACCGGGGTCGTACTTCGTTACTTGGCTGATGACACGGATTCGCATGGGTTGCTCGGCATTGCCCGGATTGAGCAGTAGCGACTACGAAACCGCGCCAATCCGGGCTAACCCGTGTCGACTCGAGCAAGGGCCTTAGTCCACGACATCGACCGTAACCGCGGGCACCATACCGATCCTTGCGCCCTCGCTGAGCAAGAGCTTGATCGCCCGCACGCCTTCGTCGCCCATGTCGAGCGTCCGCTGATTCACATACATCCCCACGAACTCGTCGCTGGTGGGGGTGTCCATTCCCCGTGCGAACTGGAGCGCGTACTCCAGAGCCTCGGAGCGGTGGCTTAGCGAAGCCTGGATCGACTCCCGCATGCAGCGGCTGACATCCTTCACGATGTCCTCGCCGAGGTCCTTGCGCACCACATTGACACCTAGCGGCAGAGGCAAACCGTTTTTCGCATTCCACCACTTGCCCATGTCGGCGATGAGGGTCAGGCCTTCGCGTCCGTAAGTCAGCTGGCCCTCGTGGATGATCAACCCGGCTTCGAAGCGGCCCTCTTGAATCGCAGGAATGATCTCATCGAACGGTACGACTTCGTACTTCGGCTTGACTCCGGGTCCGAACTGATCTTCGAAGTACAGGTTCAGCTGGAGGAACGCGGAGGTCAGCAAGCCGGGCACGGCAATCACCGTCTCGCGCAGTTCCTCGGGGGTTAGCGCGCGGGTGGCCACGATCATTGGGCCGTACTGCTCGCCAAAGCTGCCACCGTGGCGCAGAAGAGCGTATTTGTCCGCCACATACGCAAACGCATGAACGGAGATGGCGGTGGATTCGAGCTTCCCTTCCATCGCCCACTCGTTCAGCGTTTGGATGTCGCGCAGGATGTGTTCGAACTCGTGCTCGGTCTGGACGGGACCCTTGGCAAGGCCCCAAAACATGAATGCGTCGTCGCTGTCCGGCGAGTGTCCGAGTCGAATCTTCATCGGAAAGAGGGTACCCGCCGAGGGGGGCTCTCGACCTTGGCTATGCCGGCTCGCAGCGCATCCGGTAGTACATACCGACCTCTTCCTCGATCTTGAATCCGAACCGTTCGTAGAGCCTTCGTGCTGGGTTGTTCATCTCGACATGAAGCACGACGGGCTTCTGCTTGGCTTTCGCGAGCGTCACGTACTCGCCGACCAAGAACGTTCCAATGCCTCGGCCGCGATGTTCGGGCAACAGTGAGATGTCGATCAGCCGGAACTCACCCGGCAGTTCAGCGACGATCCACTCACCGACATCGACGCCGTCATCGACGATAACCCGATCATCCCCCTCGGGGTAAGCACGGGCATAGTGGCTGCGCTGAGCGCGGAACTGCATCGCAAGCAAACTTGCGAGCGCTTCGCCATCAAGGCCGGCGGCTTGAAACTCCGGCGCACGCACCGAGACGAACAAGGACTCGATGAACGGCAGGTCCTCGGCGGTGACCGGGCGAAGCTCTAGGTCCAACTTCGGCTAATACGGAGGATCACGTACCCACGGCGAAGCGATCCTTGTCCGTTGACGACCGGTCCATCTTCCGCGTTCTCGTCGAGCGAAAATCCACGCAGATTGCCGAAAGTCAGAACATACACCCCATCACTGAGTTCTCGCGGACTCATCGAAAGGTCGTGCGAACCGTCGATCAGTTGCAGACGCAAGTGTAGACCGGCACGCACATCCGCCTCAAAGCGAACCTTGGCCGCACCTGAAGGCGGCGCCGTCCAAGCCATGAACGTGGCGTGCTCACCGCCAGGCAACTGCACAACCTGGTCGATCCCGCGCAGCTGCGTCGGTCCGCCCCTCGATTCAATCTCGATCTGCACTTGCTCCAGAACGAGCCCAGTGCCGGTCACGGAGCGCGCGGGTACGAATCGAGTGCCGTCCCAGAACAAGAGGGCGGGCACGATCTTCGATCGGGTCGCCGCCTGAGCAAGTTGCGGGAGCGCGCCAATCGCGGTCGCGCCAGCCACGGCCGCCGCGCCTTTCAAGAACTGTCTTCGTGCGATGTTGTCCATGGTGGCCTAGTCTCGAGACGGGTAGATGCCCTGAAGGGCGATGCAAGGAAGCAGCGTGAGGAACGGCTGAATGTTCATGTGCGGCTGACTCTGGCCGGCGTTGCCAATCGCGCCGGCAACCGCGGAACCGTTTGCCGAATCGCCATACATGCTCCGACCAGGCGCGCTCGTAAATGGGTTCGCGAACACGCCCTGCGTAGGGTTGTTCGTCGTGGCCCGAGCATCAGACCCCTGCAAGGAGTGGGTATGGGATGGGAGCTCATTCGGTAGGAGCGTTTGGGCCTCGGAACCAAACTGCATGCCCATGTGATGCTGCCCCGAAACACTGGCACCGATGCGTCCACCGAAGTTGGGAAGCGCGAAGTTCGTTTGGCCATTGCCTCCGAACTGGGTCCCTAGCAGCGAGAAGAGAGCCTGGTTCTGGTTGATCGGCAACAGTTGGCCCAGACAGGTCGCCCAACCGCGTGGCGCGAAGTCAAACGAGAAGATGCGGATCTCAGCGATGAAAGGTTCAGCCATGGTTCTTAGGGCCTGGACGGGTAAATCCCCTGGAGCGCAATACAGTAGTTGACAATGAGGGTCGGCATGTTGTTGTTGTGCGGCTGTCCCCCGCCCGCGGGACGGATGCTTTCCGCACCCATCGTAACCTGAGCCACCGCGGCGTACCCTGGGCGACTCGGAGTCGCGGGATACTGTCCGGTCGGATCGACGGTCGAACCCGGAGCACTCGAGCCCAGCAGGCCATGGGAGTGCGCCGGCATCTCGGAAACAGTCAGCGTGACCGTTTCTTGACCGCCTCTTTCACCGAGGGTTCGATGTGACAAACCCGGAGCCTGACCTTCCCCGATGGGAGTTCTGCCCTGAAGATCGGGAAGCGCAAAGGTTGTCTGGCCGTTGCCGCCGAAGTTCGTGCCCAACAGGGAGAAGAGGGCTGTGTTTTGCGAGATTGCCAAGATCTGACCTTGACATATGGCCCAACCTCGCGGTGCGAAGTTGAAACCGAAGGGTCTGATTTCTCCAATGAAAGCTTCTGCCATGGTAGTTCCGGTTAGTTTGGCGACGGGAAGATGCCGTACAGTGCGATGATATAGTTCAGCACCGTGTAGGGCTGCATGTTGTCGTGAGGGGCGCTGCCTCCGGCAGAACCGATAGCCGATGCGGGCATCGCGACCGCCGTAGCTTGCGTTCCGCCGTACGGCTTTTGATTCGCAAGCGTCGACTTCGCCAAAATCTTGCCTCCGGGAGCAGCGGCCGTTCCGTCCTCGCTGCTCACCGCCAAGGAGTGGTTGTGAGCGGGAATCTGTGCCGAGGTTAAGGCAACGACTTCGGCGCCCCCCATCTCGGCGAGCTGGTAGCTCGCATTCCGTCCAAGAACCGTGCGCCCCCGAAGGTCGGGGAGCGCAAAAGTGGTCTCCCCGTCGCCTCCATAAGTTGTCCCGATCAGCTGAAACAGCGTCTCGTTCTCGCTGATCGGCAGAATCTGCCCGTGGCAAAAGAGCCAACCGACCGGAGCAAAGTTGTAAGGCACGAGCTTGATTTCACCAACGTAGGGTAACGACATAGGTTTTTCTCAGTTGAAGATCGCCTCATACTGGCGCGCTTCAGGCGTGATGCCCACCGGCACCAGAAACAACTCAAGCGGCCCCATCCCCTCAGAGTCCAAGGCATGGATTCCTTGCGATAAGGGCACATCGAGAGAGCCGTCGAACAGCAGACTAAAAGGGACCGCACGTCCAGGGTGTCCTTGTCCCACCGCGCGGACTTCCCGCAGGACGAGAGCACATGGACCTCCTTGAAGTGCGAATGAGGTGCCAACTTGGGACGCAAAATCCTCAAGCGTCACCGCATCCAGCTGGAGACCCCCATCAGTCATGCTCTAGTCTAACACGACTCCGCGGAATCTGGGCTAGCAACTTTACGGGGTTTGGAGGATCCCAGGCCTGAAGATGACGCCGTGACGACCTCCTGGCACGAACCGGACACTGTCTCCAACGTCACTCCAAGTTACGAGGTCAGCGGACTCGACCGCCCCCCAACGATTATCCATGTACCGGTCGTAATACACCCGGAGCCGATCTCCGAGATCGACAACCGTCGGCCCCTCCGCCCAATGGCCGACGTCGGTGATGCGTCGCTGAACGATGGTCCAGGGCCCAAGGGGATGTGGGGCCGTTGCAACGAACAAACACTTCGCCGGCGTGGGAGACTTTGTCTCGTCCTTCCCCACCATCACCCATTGACTTTTCCAGGGAATCATCGTGGCGTCGATGCAGTTGAACCCCGGATCCCAGAGCAGTTTCGGCGGGGCAAACGCCTTGAGATCCGGCGTGGTGGTGTAGTAGAAACGATGGTTGAGGGGCCGCCCTTGGGCGTCCTTGTCGCCATCGGGACGCTCCGTCTCCGTGAACTTCCCTTCAACGGTACTCGACCAGAAGATGATCAGCTTGCCCGACTTGGGATCGACGACGGCTTCGGGGGCCCACACGTTCAGGCTGCCGGATACATGCTCCATCACCGGCACGCGTTGGATCGGCGACCATGTCTTCAGGTCCTTCGTGGTGGCGAGGCCAAACTCCTTGGCCCACCAACCCGTGGTCCACACCATGACCACCTGGCCCTTGAACTTCACGATGGCGGGATCCCTCATCAGCATTCCGGGGGGCGGCCGGAGGATCGACGTCGCCTCGGTCTCCCACTGCCAACCGTCCGCCGATTTGGCAAGGTGCACGCCGGTTTCACCGTTCCCGGTGAAGTAAAGGGCAAGCATGAGCAAGGACTCCATGCCCGTCAGTTTAGCAACTGCCTAGGCGGCTCGATTCAGATAGCGAGTCATCAGATCGCAGAGTCGTGCGGTCGCTTGCTCGAGTTGCTTGGGGTCCGGTGCGGAGCCGGACGTCGGCTCTTTGCCGTAGTTCTCGATCGCTTGGCATACTCTGGCCACATCATTCGCGCCGATGGATCGACTCGCGCCCTTGAGCGCATGGGCAGCTTGATTCAGCTCCAGCCAATCCTTCAGTTCGAAAGCGGTGCGGATCCGGTCGAGCGCTCGGGGCAGTGTTCTCCGGTACTCGTCGAGAACCTCGTGCATGAACTCGGGGTCACCACCGCACGTCTGACTTAGTAACTGGAAGTCCCACTCAGGCTCACGGCCCCCGGAATCGAGCGTTAACCTCACCTCAGGTTCCGCGACGGTCAGCCAACGCTTCAGCATGCTGGTGATCTCCGCTGGCTTGACCGGCTTGGGCAAGTAGTCATCCATACCCGCTTCCAAGCAGCGGTCGCGATCGCCCGACATCGCGTTCGCGGTCATTGCAACAACCACGGTGTGGCGGCTCGTGCCTTCGAGTTCGCGGATCTTCGCCGTGGCCTCGAATCCATCCATGACCGGCATCTGCACGTCCATCAAAACCAGGTCGTAGTGATGCGCACTCATGCGTTCGAGCGCCTGGCGGCCGTGGTCTGCGACGTCGACCGTGCACCCGAGACGCCGCAGGAGCTGTGTTGCGACTTTCTGATTGATGGGATTGTCTTCCACCAACAAGATTCGGGTTCCGGTGAACTCAAGGTCACCGATCGGCGACTCCGTAGATCGCTCGACTCTCAATCCCGCAATCACGCCGAGGAGTGAGTTGTACAGGGCACTCTGACGGACGGGCTTCGTCAGGCCAACGGCAAAGCCCTTTCGTTGGAGTTCTTCTTCCGAGAATCGGGCGCCGATCGAAGAGAGCAAGACGATCGGCACTTCGGTGAATCGCTCATCCGCACGGATCAACTGCGTCGCCTGCTCTCCATCGAGGTCGGGCATCTGCATATCCATGATGATCAGCTGGAACGCATTCTGAGCACCATGACGCGCTGCCAATGCCTCGATTCCCTCAGCGCCCGAGGCAACGCATGTCGCCTCGGCTCCCCAAGATCGCAGCTGCTCGCGCAGAATCTTGCGGTTGGTCTCGTTATCATCGACAACAAGGACGTGGAGGCCGCGAAGTTCTCTCGGGCGCACCGACTTCCGATGGCGAGATACCGGCAGCTTGATGCTGGCTGAGAACACCGAACCTACGCCGACTTCGCTGTTGACCGAAAGCGTGCCATCCATCAACTCGATCAGCTGACGCGAAATCGTGAGACCAAGGCCCGTGCCGCCGAACTTCCGCGTCGTGCTGCCGTCCGCCTGTGTAAAGCTCTCAAACACGGCTTGCTGCCGATCTGCGGGAATGCCTACCCCGGTGTCCCTGACGGATAGGACGATCTCCGCGAGATGGTCATCCAGACGCGGCACCGCGGCTTCGATGACAACTTCCCCCCGGTCCGTGAACTTGATCGCGTTGCTCACCAGATTGGAGAGGACCTGCCGAATCCGACCCGGGTCGCCGAGCAGCTCGACGGGCAAGTTCTGACTGACATGGACGACGACCTCGAGGTTCTTCTCCGCGGCACGCTGCGAGAAGAGCTCGGCCACGTCCTCGATGACGTCGCGAAGATCGAAGGGGATCTCTTCGACCGTCATCTTTCCGGCCTCGGCTTTCGAAAAGTCCAGCAAGTCGTTGATGATGACGAGCAAGTTGTCGGCGCTTCGACGGATCGTGCCCGCATAGTCTCGCTGGTCTTGGCTGAGCTCCGAGTCGAGCAGCAGATCCGCCATGCCGATGACGCCATTCATGGGCGTGCGGATTTCATGCGAGATGTTCGCGAGGAACTCCGTTTTCGCCCGACTCGCGGCTTCCGCCACCTGCGCCATGCGCTTCGCCTCGCTGAGCGCAAGATGGAGCTCGTGATTGGCGTCCGCGAGCGCGGTCTCAGCGCGTTTGCGCTCGCTGACCTCACTCTCAAGCTGGTTGGTTCGATCGGCAACGCGCTCTTCAAGCTGCTCGTTCACCATACGCATCTGATGATCACGCGTTTCGATTTCGGTGAGCAAAGCGTTGAACTCGTCGGTAAGCACACCGGTCTCATCTTCGGTTTCACGCGGAACCCGGAGTGCATAGTTGCGGGTTCTCCGGACGTCCTCGAGAGCCCGGACGAGCCGATGAATCGGGCGAACGATAAGCGGCAGCAAGCGCAGGGCCGACCCGGTCGCAATGAGCGCCGCCAAGGCGGAAATCGAGAGAAGCAACGCAAGGAAGAAGCCCTGACGCCGATGGAGCCGGCTCGTGTCTACTTCGAGCCACAGGCGACCGACGATTCGCTCCGTCGATCGTACCGAAACGGCGACACCGATACTGTCCTTCGTCCTACCCGTGCCCAATGAAGGCAGACTTAAGGGAATCGCACTGTCCAAGTCGGGTCTTCGGTAGCTCGCAATGATGGTGCCGTTCTGGTCATAGACGACCGCGTTGCGCATCATCGGATCGAACTCGAGCCCCTGCAGCAAATGGTTGAGCCGCCCGATGTTTCGCTCGCTCAAGGGAGTCGCCAAGCTGACGGCAAGAATCTGCGCGTGGGACATCGTCGAGCGCTCGAGATCCGCTTCGGAGATTTCTCGATCAAAGAAGACAAACGCGATGCCCGTTACAACGAGCGCGGTGAGGCTCGTGACAAACGCGATCAGAATCAGCTTTGCGCGAATCGACAGTCTGTGCAGCATCGACGCCTCTCCCTAGCAGAATTGTCGGCACTGCGTACGCAAATCCCTACGGGTCGATGCGCAGGGTGCAGGTTCGTTTGATTCCGTTGAGCTGGGCGATGATCGTTCCGGTGTAGCTGTTGGCGACCGGCAACGTCGTCACCGGGAAGTTCGCCTGATTACTGCCGACCGGGACCGAGACGGTACTTGGCGTCGTCAGGACACTCAGGTTATCGCTCAGCGCAACCGTCATGATCGACTGCGCGAGCTTGGTCAGCACGACTCGACCGGTGGCCGAAGCCCCGCCTTTCAGCTGGGTTGGGGTCACATTAACGCTGTGCAGAGCGACCACGTTGGTCACCGTCATCTGCTTCGTTCGGGTCGACCCGTCATAAGTGGCGTACAAGGTCGAGATGACGTTCGAACTGACCACCGCAGTCAACACGGTGAAGTTGCCGGTCGTTTGGCCCGCGGGGATGGTGATCGATGCTTGCGGAGCTGTCGCCGGCGAGTTGTCTGAGAGCACCACCGTCGCCCCGCCTCCCGGCGCCGCATTGCGCAATACGACTTGGCCGTTCACCGACAACCCGCCTGGGATGGAGTTCGGAAACACCGCGAATGCTCGGATGGGACAGGGATCGAGCGTCAAGGTCGCGACACGTTTCGACGTGCCGATGGAAGCGACAACATTGAGGGTCACCGTGTAGTCGATCGCTCCGGTCGTAATCGGAAATGTGCCGACGGTACTCGCCGCCGGAATCGTCATTGTGGCCGGCAGATAGACGATCGAAGCATTGACCGAGAGTTTCACGGCTTGCCCGCCGTCGGGTGCCGGCCGAGAGATCGTAACTGTGCCCGTCGTTCCCGATCCACTCTTGATGCGATTCGGGCTAAGGACCAACGAGTTGACAAGCATCGGCAGCGGGTCCACCCTCAGAGAAACGGCCTTCGAACTTGCTCCGAGGGTCGAGTTGATACTCAGGTGGGTCACCGAAGACACTGCGGCGGTCGTGATGGGGAACGTCCCGGATGTGGAGCCCGCGGGAATCTGCAAGTTCGCCGGTACTTGAGCCACGTTCGGATTGCCACTGAAGAGCGACACATTTGCGCCACTTGGCCCAGCCTTGCCATCCAAGACGATCGTGCCGGTAGCGGTGTTTCCGCCCACAACGGGATTCGGGCTCGCAAGGATGTTCCCGATGCCTGCGCGAAGCACCCCGATGTTCACCGACTTAGCCTGCCCGTAGGCGCTCGCCGTTACCGTCACCGTCGTGTTCGTGTTGACCCCTGAAGTCGTGATCGGCATCGCGACGCTGTACTGCCCCGCTGGCACATTGACCGAGGCTGGAACTTGAAGAGCACTGGGATTCGAACACACGAGCGTGACGACTTGCCCGCCTGCCGAGGCCGGGAACTCCAGCGTCACTGTGCCCTGGCCAGCGTTGCCCCCGGCCAAAGCCTGCGGGCCGCTCACCGAGGCGACGGTTGGCTCATATGCGACGCGCTTGATGGTCCCAGTGTTCAGACTCACCACGTACATCGCGCCATCTGGACCGAGCGCAAAGTCCACCGGGCTTGAAACACCCAGGAACGCCCCATTGCTAACGTAGCCATTCCCTGCCGATACCTGCACCCAGAACAACTGGTTCAAAACGTAGTCGCCAAACACATAGCGGCTCTGGAACTCGACCGGCCATCGGTTGCCCACAAAGCCGCCTCCGGTAACCGACCGCGAGCCCCCATTGTGGCTATACGCGTGGATCGGCTGGATGAACCCCGCGCCACCACTCGGACCTTCGTGCAGGTTCCAGCCATAGTTGCCCCCCGACACGCCGACGTTGATCTCCTCCCAGCTCGACTGGCCAACATCGGCAATGTAAGGCACCAGCGTGCCCGGTCGAAACTGAAAGCGGAACGGGTTCCGAAATCCGTAAGCCCAAGTTTCGCCTCGATTGCCCGTTCCGACGAAGGGATTATCGGGCGGGATCGTCCCGTTGGAGTTGATCCGCAGCAGTTTGCCCGCAAGCGAGGTGAGGTTCTGCGAAAGCGCAGGAGTGGATCCGCCGTCGCCCGTGGCGATGTACAACTTGCCGTCGAGCCCGAAGCGGATACATCCCGCATTGTGGTTCCCAGCATCGGAGGGGATGTTGTCCAGCAAGATGGTCTCGCTGCCCGGCACCGCCTGATTGGCGAGTTCGGTGAATCTCGAGACCCGGTTCTTCGGGGTGGGAGGCGCGCTCAGACTCAGGTTGTTCGTGGTGTAGTACACGTACACGAAGCGATTTGCCGCGAAGTTTGGATCGAGCGCCAAGCCCAGCACGCCGCGCTCGCTGTTCGTCGAACAGGAAATCGTCGCGAACGTCGAGACAAGCGACCCGTTTTGGTAGACCTTGATCGCGCCGCCTTTCTCTCCGACGAACACCCGACCGTCCGGAGCGAAGGCCATGCACGTCGGGGCGTTGAGCCCGGAAATGGCGTTGGTTACGGCGAAGCCGTCTTGAGCTGAACTCAGCACCGCCCACAATCCAGCAAGCAACGCCACCAGAATGCACTTTCGCATCCCTTTATGATAAGGGCAACCGCCGAGAATGTCAAGACAAATCGAGCAAAGGAAACTCTCGAACTTCGGCCTCGACTGGCCCATGTTGGGTTTGGACGGTTACGACCTCACCATCGAAGGCGGCCTCTCGACGAATCATCGCGCCCGCGATGAATCCGAACTGCGGCGAGAACTCGGCTGA
>JANJUB010000032.1 GCA_024710805.1 Fimbriimonadaceae bacterium
CTACGTCAAAGCGTGGCGCGGTTTCGACAGCTACATGCCGGGGCGTCCGTTCTTGAACTGGCTTCTACGTATCATGCAGCGCGCATATCTCGACGGTCGTCGGCGAGACAATCCCATCCGCCGCGCAGAGTCGCTGAACTCGATGATCAGCCCGAGCGATGGTGACGTGCAGGAACTGCCGATCCCCGACCGGGGCCCTTCTCCCGACGACGAAGTGATTTACAGTGAGTATCAGGCCGAGCTGCGGCGCGCCCTTCGCGAGCTTCCCGACGTCTACCGTGAAGCCATCGAAATGTGCGACCTCGAAGGCTTGAGCTACTCGGAGATCGCCGATGCGCAGAGGACGACGATCGGAACCGTGCGCTCGCGCATCCACCGCGGCCGTAAGTTCCTGCGCGACATCGCCCACCAACACGGGCTCGGTCTTCCCCCCATTTGAGGTTGAGTTTTCCCCAAATGGGGATTAACCTGGGGGAAAGCCAGATTTTGAAAAACTGCGAAATCCGTAGTTTTCTGGCGTTTGCGAGAGCCGTTTAGCGTAACGTCCTCTCTTTTCCGGCTGATTTAGGCCCTTGACGGCTCACCACACAATTCTTAACAATGAGAGGCGACCCGGGGTAGGGTCCACGAGAGATGGGGATCGTCTCAGACAGATTGGGGGGTAGTGAGGTTGTCGAGCATTCCGCGTTGCGGAGGCCTCGGCTGTCGTCGGTTCTACTTCAGTCGGGGGGAAAAAGCTTCGACTCGATTGTGACCTTGCCATCGAACGTGCAAGCGGTCGAGTCTTCGCTGCTGTTCTCGACGGGTCGACTTCCGTTTGTCGCCTTGGTGGGGCCAAGTGGATGGGGAAAGTCTCACTTGCTTCAATCCGCCGCGACCGCCTGTGCAGTGGTCGAGCGGATTCCCCGTCCAACCGTGATCAGCGCCAAAGACTGGATGTCCGCGTCCTATCGGGTCGATCCATCCGCACCCCTGATCGTCGATGACGCTCAAGAGGCGCTCGAGCAGCACAAGATCCGAATCCAGTTCCGGCTGGCGCTTGAGCGGCGGGTGCGCGCGGGGCGACCGGTTATGCTCGCCTTCTCAACGCCCAAGCCCACTCGGGCGATGAAGAGTTTCTTGCCCGCCTACCATACGGCGTGGGTGACCGCCACCATCGAGCAACCGAACGCGAATGATCGGCAGCGCGTCGTCGCTGCCATGGCGCGGGCGGAAGGGCTGGCTCTGGGTGAGTCGCTTGTGCGAATCCTCGCCCGAAAGCTGCCCGGAGACGGCCGAACCTTCGAGGGTGCCCTCAAGCGACTCCGTCTGGCCGAGGCCCGATGGCTCGACGCCGCGGCGACGCTGCGCGCATTGGGCGTTCTCAACCCGTATTTTACCGACCAGCACAACTGGGATCTTCGCGAGTCGATCCTCGACGCGATTTACCGGCGATGCAAGACCGAGTGGAACCGCGACCTGGCTCTTTATGTGATGTTGCACGTCGCGCTCTTGCCCGAGGCAGATGTCGCCAGCTTCATGGAGATGGAACCGGGCGCGGCCTTCTCGCGAGCCAGCCGCTTCCGCAAGCTCCATGAAGGCAGCGAGGATATTCGACTCCAAACCCGCCGCTGCATTGAGTCCATCGTCGATGGCATCGGCAACTAGGATTCGGACTTCTAATCTCTGAATGACACGGAGCGTCGAGGTGGGTTCGTCCCGACCCCGACACTGGACCGCACCTGCCTACATCTCCGCCCGAACCTTCATCTTTTCCGCTCGGCTCTCCGACAGGAAGTAGAGAACGGGTACCGCGATCCGCGACAGCAGCGTCGAAGCGATTTCACCCGCCATCAGCGCGATCGCAAGGCCCTGAAAAATCGGATCGAACAAGATTACGAACGAACCGACGATGACCGCCGCCGCGGTAAGCAGCATCGGGCGGAACCGGATCGCGCCCGCATCCACGACCGCCTGCTCCAGCGTCGAGCCCTCTCGGCGGCGGAGCTCGATGAAGTCGACGAGGATGATCGAGTTTCGAACGATGATGCCCGCACCAGCGATGAAACCGATCATGGATGTCGCCGTGAAAAAGGCTCCCATCAGCGCGTGTCCGGGCAGGATGCCCACGAGCGTCAGCGGAATCGGCGCCATGATGACGAGCGGCGTCTTGAAGTCCTGGAACCAGGCCACCACGAGGATGTAGATGAGGACAAGCACCGCGCCGAAAGCAATACCGAGATCGCGGAAAACCTCGTACGTAATGTGCCACTCACCGTCCCACTTCATCGTAGAGACGTTCGTATCCTCAGGTAGGTGAGTGGAAAGCACGTTGAGCTTCGCTCCATCCGCCAAAACCAGCTTGTCGATGGCCTCGTTCATCTTGAGAATCGCGTAGACCGGACTCTCCTGCCGGCCAACCACGTCTCCGGTCACGTAGATGACCGGCAGCAGATTCTTGTGATAGATGCTCTTGTCCGTCGGCACCTCAACCGCGTTGACCAGCTCCGACAGGGGCACTACCGAGCCTGACATTGACCGCACGTTGATCTGCTGGAGCTGATCCAGGCCGCTGCGCTCCGAACGCGGTAGCCGAACCCGAATCGGCACGTCCTCGCGGGCCCCTTCATCGTGCAGCAGCCCAACTTGGCCTCCCTGCAGCGCGGTCGTCATCGCCGTCGTTACGTCCGACACGGTCACTCCGGCTAGCGCGGCTTTCTGCTTGTCGACATCGAACTGATAGGTGGTCTGGTCATCATCCATGTACCAATCCACATCCGACACGCCTTCGGTCGTGCTGAAGATGTCCTTGACCTTTCGTGCCGCGTCTTCACGCGTCTTCTGATCCGGTCCATAGACCTCGGCGACAAGCGTCTGCAGCACCGGCGGGCCCGGGGGCACCTCGGCGATCTTCACGCGGGCTCCATATTGCGCGGCGATTCGCGTAATGTCTGCTCGAATCCGCTTGACGATATCGTGGCTTTGCGCCTTGCGCTCCGTCTTGTTGGCAAGGTTGACCTGGATGTCGGCCTGGTAACTCGCGTTCCGCATGAAGTAGTGGCGAACCAGTCCATTGAAGTTGAAGGGGCTCGACGTTCCGATGTAGATCTGGTAGTCCGTGACCTCGGGCACTTTGGCCCCGTAGTCCGCCAGAATCCGCGCCACTGCCGCGGTTTGCTCCAGCGTCGTGCCCGTCGGCATATCGACGATCACCTGGAACTCGCTCTTGTTGTCGAACGGAAGCATCTTCACCGTGACGACCTTCATGCCGACGAGCGATATCGCGCCCACCAGCAGCAAGGCGACAAAGCTGAAGAAGGCCGTGCGCACCTTCCAGGACCTCAACAAAGGCATCATGAACCTTCGGTAGACCTTGGTGAGGCCGTCTTCGGGGCCCTCTCCCTCGGCATGAGCGTGCTTGCCGTGACCACCCTTCTTTAGAATGCGAACCGCCGCCCAGGGCGTGACCATGAAGGCGATCAGCAGGGAGAAGATCATCGCCGCCGATGCGCCAACCGGGATTGGGCGCATGTACGGGCCCATGAGCCCGCCGACGAACGCCATCGGCAGGATCGCCGCGATGACCGCGAACGTCGCCAAGATCGTCGGATTACCAACTTCGTCGACCGCACGAATCGCGGTGCTGATCACCCCGTGCTTTTTGGCGTCGGGCATCCGCAGATGCCGCACGATGTTCTCGACGACGACGATCGCGTCATCGACGAGAATGCCGATCGAGAAGATCAGCGCGAAGAGCGTGATCCGGTTCAGCGTAAAGCCATAGAGATAGAAGACTAAGAGCGTGAGCGCCAGCGTCACCGGGATCGCGACGAGAACGACGAGTGACTCCTTGATGCCTAGCGCGATCGCGATGAGGATCGTCACCGAAACGACCGCGATCACCATGTGATAGAGCAGTTCGTTGGACTTCTCGGCCGAGGACTCGCCGTAGTTTCGAGTTACCGACACCGTGACGTCACTCGGGATGATCGTGCCTTTCAGCGTATCGACCTTGGCCAAAACGCCGTGGACGACGTCGATCGCGTTGACCCCTTGCCGTTTGGCCACGCTGATCGTTACCGCAGGCTCCAGCGAACTCGACTTGCCGTTCTTGGATGCCGGCCCCGAACCAAAGAACACATAGTTGGTGGCATCCTCCGGACCATCGATGACGGTGGCGATGTCGGAAACGGTGATCGGCTTACCGTTCGTCGCCCCAACTACGACCTCGCCAACCTGCTCTACGGTGCGGAAGTGCTCGCCGGCTTTGATCGCGATTTCTTGGTTGCCTTCGGCAAACTGGCCCGCCGGACCCTGCTTGTTCGCTCGGTCGAGCGCACCCATGACTTCCGCAGGCGACAGCCCGTAGCCCGCGAGCTTCGTCCGGTCGAGCTGAACCCGCAGTTCTCGCTTCCGCCCACCGATCAGCGCAGTCTGGCTGACGTTCGGCACGCTCTTGAGCGAATCCTCGACTCGCGAAGCGATCTGACGCAGCGTAAACGAGTCAACAGTTTGGCTGTGGAGCGTCAACGCGAGGATCGGTACATCATCGATCGATCGCGTCTTGATAATCGGCTGGCTCGCACCCGGCGGGATGATGTCGAAGTTGCCTTGCAGCTTCTCCCGCAGGCGGACGAATGCCTTCTCCTGATCTTGTCCGACCAAGAACCGAACGACCACCATCGACATGCCGGGGCTGCTCGTCGAGTACACGTACTCCACGCCGGGGATCTCCCAGATCAGCTTCTCCATCGGCGTCGTCACGCGACGTTCGACGTCCTTCGCGGTTGCCCCCGGCATCTGCACGATCACATCCGCCATCGGAACGATGATCTGCGGTTCTTCTTCTCGCGGCGTCTTCAGCACCGCGAAAAAGCCGAGCAAGAGAGAGGCAAGGATGACGAGTGGCGTCAGCTTGCTGTTGATGAACGCGGCGGCGAGTTTGCCGGCGAACCCGATCTTCGTGTTCACGGCTGCTCTACCTTGGCACCGTCGTTGATGCCTGTGCGGTCGCCGACCACGATTCGGTCGCCCTTGCCGAGTCCCGACAGCACCTCGACATCGCCGTTCGTGACCTCCCCGAGCGTCACAATCCGAAGCCTCGCGATGCCCTCAGAGTTAACGATGAAGACGTAGTTCAGGCCCTCTCGCTGCCAGGTCGCGGTCTTAGGAATCACCATCCTACGCACGGTGCCGGTGACCAGGACAGCCTTGCCGAACATCCCCGACTTGACATCGCGTGTCGCTTGCAGGGCGAACTTGACCGTAAATCGGTGGCTGCCCGCATCGGCGGTAGGCACGACTTCGACGACCCGGCCGGTAAGCGCCTGGCCGCCGAGAGCGTCGATCCGGACTTCCGCGGTCTTACCCTTCGACAGGCTGCCGAGCAGGCTTTCCGGCACTTCGGCCTCGAATCGGAAGTCGCCGCCCTCGACCTGGAGAATCGGCACACCCGGACTGGCGAGCGTTCCCGGATCGGCGAGCCGGGCGGTTACCCGGCCATCGAACGGCGCAGGAATCTGCACATACGAGAGGCTCACGCGGGCGGATCTTGCCGCCGCGGCAGCTTGCAGGGTTCGGGCAGAAGCGAGGTCGTAGTCCTTGCGCCGAAGGTCTATCTGCATGGTCGCAGCCCTGGCCTGAGCGAGGCCCGCCTGAGCCTGCTTGAGCGCGGCCTTTGCCTGGGTGACCCCTTCGTTGGCGGCGCGAATCTCTTGGGCTCGCGAGCCCTCGCGCGCCATACTCTCAGTCTGCACGGCGGCATCGTACTGGCCCTTCGCCAGGTCAAAGCGGTTTTGGGCGACGTCCAGCTCTCGTCGTGCCAGCGCACCATCCTCGACCAACTTGGTCACCCGGTCGAGCTCAACTTGGGCGAGACGTAGGCTGGATTGCGCCTGGGCGACCGCGATTCGCGCCTGCTCGAGTTCTTGGTTTCTAGAACCAGCAACGGCAAGATCGCGGCGCGCTTCTGCGGCGGCGAGGCCGGCTTCAGCTTGCTTCACCTGCGCCTCTGCCTGAGCGATGCGCGCCGCACTTGACTTCACTTCCATATCCGCGGCGGTTCGAGCGCTACCCGCTCCCGCCACCGCCGCGCGGTAGTCGGCATCCGCCATCTCCACCGCAGACTTGAGTTCCCGGCCATCAATCGTAACCAGCATCTGGCCTTGCCGGATCGCGTCCCCCTCGCGGACGTTGACCGCCACGATCCGCCCCATCACCTTTGAGGAGAGCGAGGAGGTGAACATCGAGCGCACGGTGCCCGTGACGGTGTAAGTCAGCGGAGCATCGACCTCCTCGATGACTGCGGTTGTCGCGCGAACCGTTGCGGGGATATTGGCGGGCGCGCTGGGCTCGGAGGGTCGACCACAACCCGTTACGCCCGCCAAGATGGCCGCCGGTAAGAAGACGAACAAAGCAATGTGTCTCTTGCGATATCTCATGGCTGTCTACTGATCTAGAGCCATGGCCCCGCCAAACCGATTCAAGATCTCATGAAGCCATGAATCACTTCAGGCGGCCTCATGCCTCTCTGGTTTTAGAGCCGGGCCATTTCCCGTGGCCCTAGGAAGTAAATGCATGCGACCGTCTTCATCACTTCGCCACGTTGCATCCCTGCTGGTATTGGCAGCCGCCGCCTTTGGGTCCGCCCAGACGGCATCGGAACCGCTCACCCTGGAACGAGCGACACAACTGGCTATCGAGTCGAGTAAACCCCTGCGCCGGGCCGTAGCCGGCTATGCCCAGGCTCGCGGCGGTCTCCGAGAAGTGAATGCCGCCTTCTTGCCTCAAATCAGCCTAGGGGTCCAAGCCACCCAGTTCGACCGCGAGAACGTCGTTGACTTCGGACGGATGATGGGCGGACCGAGCCTTCCCGTCACGATCGCCGAGCGCTGGAATCCCGCGCTCACCGCAACCCTGGGTCTGCAAATCGACATCTCGGGGGCCGTTCGTTCGGCTTCGAATCAAGCCGAGTTTCAGGCCCTCGCCGCCCGGATCGAAATCGATCGCGTGCGCAACCAGCTCGCCCTCGACGTCCGTAGTGCGTTCTTCGACGTCGCCCGCGCCCAGGGCCAAGTGAAGGTGGCCTCTGACCAACTGGCCGCGGTGCAAAAGCGGCTTGAGGACACGCGCCGGTTCGAGCAAGTCGGCAACGTGCCGAAATTTGATGTCGTCTCCGCCGAGCGCGACTTGGCCGAGGCCGACCAGGTCTTACTGGGGGCGCGCACGAGCGAAGAACTCGCGAAGGCACGCCTTCGCATGGTGCTTGGGTTGCCCGGCGATGCCGAAGTCCAACTGGATACCGCCGCTTTAGACTCGGCGAAGGTCGAACCCGACGGAACTCTCGAATCCCACCTCGATGACGCACGACGGAACCGCCCCGAGTTGCTCGAACTCCAAGCCATGGTCGAAGCTGCCAAGCACGGCGTTCACTACGCACGGCGCAGCAAGATGCCCTCGCTCTCCGCCGGGCTAAGTTACACCTACCAATCCAACCACGGCGCATTCACCCTCCCGCGTACCACCGCCGCAACGATCAGTCTCTCGATTCCTTTGTTCGATGGCGGATTGGCGCGGGCCCGAGTCGAGCAAGCCGAGGCGGGCCGTGCGAGCGCAGAAGCCGAGCTCGCCGCTTCCGCAGAGCTGGTCGAACTCCAGGTTCGGTCCGCTTACCTCAACTTGACCCAAGCCCAAGCACGCGCTCGCGTCGCGGATGCGGCCATGGTCCAGGCCCAAGAGGCGTACCGTCTGGCTCAACTGCGTTACTCCATCGGCGTCTCGCAGGCGTCCGTGGTCTCGCCCCAGCTGGAGCTTGCCATGGCGACCGCCGCCCTCACCCACGCCGCCAATCAGCGGACGAACGCCTCGATCGACATTCTTCTTGCGAAAGCTCAGCTCGACTTCGCCGTCGGGCGCTTTGCCCCGAAACCTACGGAGAACAAACCCCAATGACTACCGCAACCCTGAACTCGACCTCAAGTGCATGCTCACGAAGCCTCGACCGGCAGACTCACCTCGTCGCCGGACTGATGCTCGTCGCCGCGTTCGTCCTATGGAGGACCGTCCACCCGAACTGGATCTACCTGGCTCTCTTGCCCGCGTTCGGACTGCTGCTCGATGCGACCACCGGCATCTGTCCGATGACGCTGATGCTCAAACTGCTTCCCTGGAACCGACGATAAGCGCTAGCGGCGGCGACGGCGCAATAACGCCATTGATCCCAGCCCAAGCACGGCAAGCGTCGCCGGCTCAGGGACCACAACCGTCGCCGCGAGCGAGTATTCTCGCCCCTCGGTTAAACCCGTGAGTTGACTATTCTGCAGGATTCCGCCGATCGGAACGTTCGTGCTTGGGTCGGGCCAGTTCGTCCAGCGATACGGCCCGCCAACGCCTGACGAGAAATCGATGATCCGAGGTCCGAAGAAGGTCTGGTTGTAGCGGAAACCCAGCACATCTCCGGCTTGTACGGCAATGCGCCCTGAGTTGACCTGAAAGGTGTTGAAACCGAGCGAGCTCACCGTCACGGTGTTGAATCCGACAAGTTGAAAGCCGTTCGCAATCGGGCGCCACATCTGCAACGTGACATCACCCGTTCCGCTCGCCCACAACCGCCACTCCGAAATCTCGCCGGCGGATGGCGCAGCGTGCACACCGCTGATGAAGGTGATCTCATGCGCTTGATCGACGTTCGGACGGTCAATGACATCGGGCCCGAAGTTCTGAGCAACCGTAACCGCCGTCACAGAAATGCTCGTGAGAACAAGATAGAGTTTCATCTGCCCCAAGCGGCTCAATGCCACTTGCTCCAGTTCCCATTTTAGTCCGAATGGGACATGGCGAGGGCCGAGGGGCCCGAGAAACCCCGCAACATTGCGAGGTGAACGTGTTCGAGTGCCGATGACCGAGCAACCTGGAGACGCAACGCAAATCGAACTTGCGCTCGTGTCATAATCTAGGCTCGCTCGGGCGGTTAGCTCAGTGGTAGAGCACTTCGTTCACACCGAAGGGGTCACAGGTTCAAATCCTGTACCGCCCACCACTTCTCAAACGCGAGTTCGAGCTTGTTGAGCCGATCGCTCCCTGACGAGGGCCGCCGTACCAGGACCCGCAAAGACGGCGCGCGGAAACTCTTCTATGGCCTGGTTCGTTCTTGTTGTTTCTGGCATCCTCGAGGCCGTTTGGGCCGGTGCGCTCAGCGCATCGGAGGGATTCTCAAAGCCCGTCCCGAGCATCGTGTTTCTGATCGCTCTGGTTCTGAGCATGGCTGGTCTCGGCTACGCGATGCGGACTCTGCCCGTGGGCACCGCCTACGCCGTTTGGGTGGGCATCGGTGCAGTCCTGACCGTGGCCTACGCCATGGCAACCAAGGTCGAACCGGTCAGTGCGCTTCGGGTGTTGCTCGTCTTTGGCTTGATCGGCTGCATCGTCGGGCTGAAGCTCACGTCGCCCGCGAAGTAGACACCGGTATGATCGCCCAGTGAGTGACTCGTCGGCGCACGAGGGTTCCATTGATCGGTGGACGTTGGCCGCCGTTGGGTTTGGGGCCTTGTGGCCCGTGATCACGGTCGTTGCCTTGCTCGTTGAACTCGATGCCTGGGCGATCGGCGGCTACATCTTCGGGACCCACCTGTTCTGCCCCTACGCGGTCATTTTCGGGCTGATCGCCTCGAAGCGCGTCAAGGCCCCGAAACAGCGAATCGTCTGCCTCGCCGCCGCCGCGCTCAACTTGCTGATCTTAGGCACCGTAATCGCGCTGATCTTCGTTGGTGCGGCAATCCTCTGAATCCGAAACCGTCACATCTGCTATCGTAAGCCGTGTCTGCGGGAACCTACACGCGACGCCTCTACTTGGCGGCCGAGAATCCGGTTCGAGCCCTGTTCACCCGCGGGCTCATCTTGGTCGCGCTCATGGCGATCGCCTGGCTGATGCTCTGGCTCGCCCGGAGCGGCATCCACGACAACCAAGGCGGGTCCCCCGACGCGCTCGATATCCTCTATTTCGCGGTCGTCACCGTCACCACCCTTGGCTACGGCGACATCGTGCCGGTCTCACCCGAAGCCCGCGCCATCATCACCTTCGGCATCACCCCGCTCCGCATCCTCGTGTGGATGGTGCTGCTGACCACCGCCTACGAACTCGTGCTTCGGCGCTCCATCGAACGGATCGAAATGCAACAGCTCAAGAACTCACTGAACGGGCACGTCGTCATCTGCGGCTTCGGCGTCAAGGGCCAGTCGGCCGTCAAGGAACTCCTCGAACGCGGAACCAAAGCGAACCAGATCATCGTCATCGATCCTTCAGCGAATGCGCTCGAAGAAGCCAACCGCCTCGGCGTCAACTTTCTGCTCGGCAACGCAGCCAGCGAGCAGATGCTCCGCGATGCCGCGATCGAGAAAGCGAGCCACGCGATCGTCGTCCCGAACAACGACGAGGCTTGCGTTCTCATCACGCTCACCATCCGCGAGCTAGCCCCTCAAGTCAAGATCCGCGCCGCCGCCCGGGAGGACGAGAACGTCAAGCTCATCCGCCGCAGCGGGGCCGACACGGTGATCGCACCATCGGTCAGCGGCGGGCGTCTGCTTGCGTCCGCGACGTCCTCTCCGTGGGCAACCGACGTGATCGAAGAGCTGTTTGAACACGGACGAGGCGTCGACATCTACGACTACCCGGTGCAGGAGCAACATGTGGGCAAGAAGCCCAGCGAACTCGCCGCACTCAGCGGAATCCTAGTCCTTGCCGTCCACACTAAAGACGGCATGATGCTCGACTTCCGCAGCGCCCTCGATCGCCCCCTTCAGATGGGCGACATCATCATCGTTTACGCCGCACCCACCTCTTGACGAGGGTCTAGGGCGTTAGCGTGAGCGTTTGCGTTCGGACGACATTGCCGCGATACGCCATCAGCGTGATATTGATGTTCGCGCTCACCGGTGCCGTAGCAAAGGACAGCGTCCGCGCGGACGTTCCCGCCGCCACCGACGTGCTCGACGGCAGGACCACGAGGGAGGGCGCTCCCGAAACCAGCGAGATACTGAATCCGCCGCTCGGGGCATTGGCGTTCAAGGTAACCGTCAGTGAGCCGTTGGCTCCTCCCGTGACACTTGAACCCGCCAAGGTAAAGGTCGTTAGCGCAGGTGCATTGACCGCGACAAACGTCGTCCGGCTGATCCCGTTTCGTGATGCGGTGATCACGACGCCGGTGTTTGCCCCTACCGGCGATGTCGCTATCGAGAACAGCGCGCTCGTCCCGGCAGCCGGAATGGTTACCGAGGCGGGCACCGTCGCCGCCGGCTGGTTGGAACTCAGATTGATGCTCCAGCCTCCCGCAGGTGCAGCCCCGACCACAGCGACCGCACCTTGCATCTGAGAACCTCCCGTCACTTGAATCGGAGTCACGCTCAGCGTAGCGAGGATCGGAGGAAGCAGGGTCACCGATCGCTGAGCGATGAATCCGGCGTACCGTACGTTCACCGTTGCGGCCTTGGTCGCGGTCACCCCGAGCGTGTTGATCGGCACATCTGCCGACGTAGCCCCCAGCGGTAACGGGACACTCGCGGGCACGGGCAGCTCCACCGCGTTGGAGAAGAGAGTTAAGGGAAGATCCGCCGAGGGCGTAGGTCGACTCAGTTGAACCTGAAGCGTAACGGAAAGCCCACCGATCACCGTGTTTCGCGAGAGGGTGGCCGCCAGTCCCCAATACGCATGCAGTGTGTTCTGCCCCACGTGAATTGGTGAGCCGGTCGCCGTGACTCCGAGATCCCCGGGCCAAACCGCGTCCTGAACGTGCCCCCACAGGAGATTGCCATTTGCCAAGTCTCGCTTCTCGATAATGGTCGAGAAACCGGTCTGCGCATCGTAGAACCCACGGGCCACGACAACGTTCCCAAGCGAATCTTGGCTGAGGGTGATGTTCATCGACGATGTCATCGTGTGGTCGACCGTCCACACAAATCCCGTGCTGTTGCGGCGAACGATCCGCGTACCGTAGATCTCCGACAAGTCCCAGAACGTCATCGATACGACCACGCCCCCATCCGCCTGCGGCAAGATCATGGTGATGCTGTCGTCAACGCTCGCATTGAACGACCATGTAGTGCCGGTGCCGTCGGCCATGTTCGCCCGAAAGAGGAGTGCGTTTGATGCGGCTTGGCCGCTGACTACCGCGTAGTAAGCGATCAACACTTGCTGTGTGGATTCATTCACCGCAATGGCCGTGGCATGGCGATCACCGTAACCGAAGAAGGTCACGGCCTTATCGTAGTGGATGCTCCCTCCCGAGTTCACTCGAACCAACCGCGAAGTGCTGTAGTCCGCTGGTGATCCGGCGATGTAGACATGACCGCTACCGTCGATGGCGGCCTCTTGTACGCTGTTCAGGCTCGACACAGGAGTGCTCATCACCACCCCGCCGTTAATGATGCTCCGTCGGTGCACATTAACGGTCGAACCGACGTCTTCGACCGTGATGACCTGATTCGCGGCCGCGTGAAGCCCACCAAGCCGAATATTCGGTAGTTCCTTCCACCACGCACGGCTCATATCGCTCAGATTGAACGCCACCACGAGGGAGGAAGTACCACCCATGGCGACAATGATTCGGTTTCCATGAATGACAGGCGGAAACAGCTTGGGTGAGCCCGGATCTGTACTCATCCCCGTTGATCCATGTCCAAGCAGACTTCCCGAGGGCGAGTACTTTACGACATGAAGAACGCTGATTCCGTCACGCCCTACCCAGTAGATGTTGCCGCTCGCATCCAGAATCACTTGCGACTTGACGGTTCCTGGACCGTACGCCGACCAAGCAACCGGGTTCTGCGAACACGCAACGCTTACCAACATGGCGACTGCGCACAAGAGGGCGAGGCGAATGACGATTCGCATCCTTATACTATACAGGAACGTCTGAGCACCACCAAGAACCCAGCACCGGTGGAGACCTGAACATCGGAAACGACGTGTCAACATCTTCGGAATCACCTAGTGGGTAAGGTGGGCAATGGGGACACCCGCCCGCGATGACGCGGTCGATGTCATCAAGGGCATCGGCATCTTCTTCGTGGTCACCAACCACTGCTTCTCGCGCACGACCCGGAAGTTCCTTGGAGTCGAGGTCACCGAAGATCTGACGCTCTACGCCATCAATCGTGCGATCCACTTCGCGGTGCCCGTGTTCTTGTTTATCTCCTGTGCGATGCTCGCCCGGAGCTTCACCGCACGGCCGGATATCAAACGGTATGCGGTCGCCCGATTCCGCAAGACGTTCGTGCCTTACGTGGTCGCAAGCATTCTCTTCTACTTTCTCGTGTTTGGTTCCCTCGGGCCGCACACGTGGCTCGACCTGTTGACCCGCACGGCCACGGGGCGGGCACACTTTCACCTTTACTTCACGATCGTGCTGATTCAGATCAGCGTCGTCGTGCCCCTCCTCGTCCTGCTCCTCGGCATCCGGCGGATGGACTGGCGTTGGGCCGCCTTGGCCGGCATTGGACTTCAAGTTGCCGTCTACGCCATGCAGCGTGAGTGGTTCCAGTGGGAGCGGCCGGCGTCGGTTTTCGCCTGGTATCTCGTTCCGTTGCTGCTCGGAGTGGCCGTCGGGCGAAGTCCGGTCGCTTCGGATGAGATTCGTCGCGCGATGCCAGCCCTGATCGTGCTGACGCTGACCGCGATGGCCGCCTACGTATGGGCCTCGGTCGCTCCGCTCCGCGGCGCGACCGCCTCCAGCGATCTGATCAATCTCACCTACGCGATCTTTACCGCCGCCCTGGCCCTGGTGCTTTGGTCAGGAACTCGGACTTGGCCCTCCGGGAATGCCCGCGAGATTGTGCGCCGGCTGGGGGAAGTCTCTTTGCCTGTGTTCCTCATCCACCCGGCGGTCATGTACGCGCTGGGAGGACCTAGAATCACCTCGCTGGTTGAAAGGATCCCCGCTTCTATGGCCTTCTTTTGGGTAGCCACGCTGCTCTTCAGCTATCTTGCCGCGCGCGTGCTCGTTGCATCGCGATTGGGTCGATGGGTGCTGGGTCAGGGCGAAGAATCGAAACGCGTCACGGTCGCCTCTCCCTAAGTAGGTGACCCAATGAAAACACTCGCACTGCTTACCCTTGCCGCCACGATCCTTCCGAACCTCGTTGGTGCAAGCCAGGCAATCTCGGCTGACGAGCGAGCCGGGCTCATCTTCATGCGTGAGGAAGAAAAACTCGCCCGTGACGTGTACCGCAAGCTCGAAAGCAAGTGGGGTTCGCGACCGTTCGGCAACATCGCTCGAGCAGAGGAAACCCACACCGCCAGCGTGAAGACGCTGCTCGACCGGTACAGCATCACCGATCCGATGAAAGACGACGCCCCCGGCAAGTTCCAAGACAAGGACCTGCAGAAGCTCTACGATCAGCTCATCGCCGACGGCATGAAGTCTCGCGCCGACGCGCTCAAAGTGGGCGTCCTGATCGAGGAACTCGACATCGCCGATCTTGAGCGGTGGGTGGCAAAGACCAAGGCCGCGGACATCAAGAACGTCTACGAAAACCTCACGCGCGGCTCGAGGAACCACCTTCGCGCCTTCTATCAGAGCTTGAAGCGCCAAGGCGGGTCGTATACGCCTAAGCACCTGAGCCAAGCCGCGTTCGACAAGATCGTCAACAGCCCGATGGAGCGCGGTCGAGGTGGAGCCTAACTACCGCTGAGCCGAGTCAGATAGAAGCGTTTGTCGCCTTCTGCTTGAAGCTCATACTTGTCCGGCCCTTGCGGGACCATCTTGACGCGCATCGTCCCTCCCTGCGGCGTCACGGTTCCCTGGGGGCCGGAGATCGTCGGGGGCTCCATGATAAGCACATCGCCCTCGATCTTGTAGGTGCCCTTGACCGTTGCCCCGGGGACGGTTACCATCGTGCCCGAGTAGGTTCCACCGGCGAACGTGAGGTCCATCTGGGAGACTCCTTGCGTAAGCCGCCACTGACCACTCAGGTCATTCGACTTGGAACAGCCCAGCAGGGTCACGACCAAGACCGCAAGTAGGAAGCCGTTGACAACTCTCATCAACGGATTATAGGCAAAGTCTGTCAACGAAGATCACTCTCACATTCCTCTACGGGCCAAGATAGATCCATGGCCCAGCAAGACGCCGATCTCTCGCGACCGCAACTGGAGCGGCCCGACCTGAGTCTCAGTGGAGACCAGCTTCGCGCGGTTCTCGATGTCCTTGAGCGCGACCGCATGGAGTTGATCAGGCTCGAAGAAGCGGTCGAGGAAGCATTTCGTCGTCACCGAGAGGAGGAGCATGACCCGAGCGATGTCCTCGATGCCGACCTCACCTTCGGCCAGCGGCTTTCAGACCGCGTGGCCGAGTTTGGTGGGAGCTGGACCTTTCTCATCGTCTTTTCCCTCATTCTCGCCTGCTGGGTGACCTTTAACGTCCTTGCCGTGACTCTTCGATTCGATCCCTATCCGTTCATTCTGCTGAACTTGCTGCTCTCCTGCTTGGCGGCCGTCCAGGCCCCGGTGATCATGATGAGCCAGAACCGTAAGGAGGCCAAGGATCGTCTTCGCGCACAACATGACTATCGCGTCAATCTCAAGGCCGAACTTGAGATTCGCGAGTTGCACGATAAGATGGACCACCTCCTTTACCGACAGATGCAGCGGTTGCTTGAGATTCAGCGCCTTCAGGTGGAGTTGCTCTCCGAACTTCGAGGTAAGAGCGGCTCCCAAGCCTCGCAAAGGTGACAGGTTTCGTGGACCCGGGCGAGATTGCCGCTACACTGCAGGCATGAAAGGTTGGATGTGCGCCGCGGCCCTTGGGACCGCATCGATGGGCTGGTCGTTTCCTCAAGCCCGGGTGGTCAACGGGTTTGGACCGATCGATCTCGTCGACATGGTCACCCAAAGTGAGGTGGGAATCAGCAGCACGATCTTTCCTACCGATAGTCTAGCGATGGATGCTGGCGGCAACCTGTACTCGGCGGACCCCAGCGGCGTGATCTTCAATGTCACCACTCCCGGCAACTTCCCCGTAGGCCCAACCGGCTTCAGCCAGATCGGCGACCTGGTTTACGCTTCGGGCGGGCTCTTCGGCTTCAGCAACGCCACCCAAACCCTGTTCTTCTTCGACTTGATCAACACGACCGTGACATATTCGCAGAACATCCTTGGCCTTTCCGGGATCGTCACGGGCGTCGCCTACCAGAACTCGACCGGCCTGGTCTATCTGAGCACCGCAAACGGAGCGAACAACGACACGCTCTACGAAGTGTCGCTTTCTAATCCGCTGGCCATCGCGAAGGGAACGATGACCCACGGCGACTCGGGGAGCTATGTCACGGATATCGAGTTCGGAGCGAATGGCACGCTCTACGCGATGACGTGGTACAACCGCCACTTCTACTCGGTCAACCCCGCCACGGGGACCACCGGCTTCATCAGCGCAGGCCCCCACCGAGACGTGACCGGCATGGCGCTCGATCCCGTGCCCGAACCGGCAAGCATTGCCACGATCGGGTTCGGACTTGCCGCGCTGCTGCGTCGGACTCGGAAGTCCTAGGCCCGCTTGAAGAACCGCTTGTTGACAACCGTGGCTGGCTCGCGCTTGCCCCGAATGTCTACTTCGCATGCCGCTTCTGGCTTGATGTCCGCATCCAAGAAGGCGAATGCGATGCCGCAGTCGAGCAGAGGCGAATAGACTCCGCTCGAGACTTCGCCCACCTCGCGATCGCCCACGAACACTTTCATGCCCGGCGCCAAGAGCCGCTTGGAGCCCAAGCGAATGCCTTGCAGCTTCTTCGCCGTTCCCTCGGCGC
Organism: Fimbriimonadaceae bacterium; assembly: GCA_024710805.1. Classification (GTDB taxonomy): domain Bacteria; phylum Armatimonadota; class Fimbriimonadia; order Fimbriimonadales; family Fimbriimonadaceae; genus JANJUB01. The sequence continues at coordinate 16,771 of JANJUB010000032.1, forward strand.
GGGCGCGATTGATGTGCTCCGATCCAATGAACGACTTGGTCTTCGAGATCACCCAGCCAAGCCCGGCGGCGATCGGGCTAAGATCATCTCCCAACTCGTGGCCGTACAGCGGCAACCCCGCCTCGACTCGGAGCGCGTCTCGGGCGGCAAGCCCGCACGGGACCACTCCCGCCTCGGCGAGCGCGTCCCACAACCGCGGCGCATCCCCGTTGGCACAGATCAGTTCAAAGCCTTCTTCACCCGTGTAGCCCGACTTCGGCGCAAAGCACGGAACCCCAGCAACCGTCGTCATGACCGTTCCGAAAAACGGCAGTTCCCCGAGGGCCGATCCCGCTGGGCTCAGGCGTCCGACGATCTCCGCTGCCTTCGGCCCCTGCACCGCGATCATCGCCGTGCCCATCGTCTCGTCTTCGATCTCCACGCCAAACGTGTTCTTTGACTTGATCCACGACACATCCTTCTGGTGGTTGGCGGCATTGACGACCATGCGGAAAGTCGTAGCATCGACTCGGTAAACGATGATGTCGTCGACGAGCCCGCCGCGATCGTTTGGCAACAGCGAGTAGTGGCCCCGGCCATCCTCGAGCTCCGCCACATCGTTGGCGGTAATCCACTCTAGGAACTCCAGCACGCGCTCGCCGCGGAACCACAACCGAGCCATGTGCCCGACGTCGAACATGCCCGCCCCATCCCGAACCGCCTTGGCCTCGGCGATTACGCTGCCGTATTGAACGGGCATCTCCCAACCCGCGAACTCGACCATCCGTCCTCCGGCGGCCACGTGGCGATCATAGAGCGCAGTGCGTAGAAGGGTTTGGGTGTCCATGATGCAGAGTATACGGTTTCGGGCTGGCAGCAATCTGCCTTATAATAGGGGGGTGCGCATGCGACTGATTTCCACCTTCCTTGGCTTCGGGCTCGCTACGGCATTGGCTTTTTGCCAGACAGTCGAACCCGAAACCACCCGGCTCGAACCCCTGATCGTCCCCGCCAAGAAGATCAGCACCGCTCAGTTCCTGCCCCAAATCAATAGCCGCGTGTCCGTTCGCTTGCGCCAACCGCGCAACAAGCACCGCGAGCCGCTACCTTACGCCGAACCCAACACCCTGCCGTTTGGCGGTTTGCTCGGTGAACCTCGCGGCAATGAACTGAGCCGCTTCCCGGCAATCGGCTTTACCGGGTGGCGTCCTCCCGATCCTCATCTCGCGGTCGGTCAGAACCACATCGTCGCCGTCGTCAACTCGAGTCTGGCCTACTACACTAAAACGGGTACGCCCTTGTTCGAGCAGGACTTTGACACTTTCTTCAACAGCCTGTATGACCAGGGTCAGGACAAGTTCATTTTCGACCCGAAGGTGATCTACGACCGCCACGCAGATCGCTTCGTGGTCCTCGCCATCGACCAGAGCAGCGCCCAACAGCGCAGCCGAGTCCTCGTCGGCGTGTCCGACGACGGCAACCCGACCGGGAACTGGTTCCTCTACGCGATCGACGTGAAAGCGACGATCAGCGGCGTAGCGTGTTGGGGTGACTATCCTGGCTTCGGCTACAACAAGGATGGCTACGGCATCGCGCTGAACATGTTCAGCTTCACCGATGCATTCCGCGGCATTCAGATTGTGACCATCCGCAAGAGCAGTGTCCTGAGCGGTGGAGCCGCGGTCGTCACGAAGTTCATCAACACGTCCGCCGACAGCTTTACCCTGCAGGTCGCCGAGACCTTCGATGCGGCGACGAGCAAACTGTATCTGACGAACGCGGCATCGACCTCTGCAATCAAGATCTGGACCCTAGATAACCTTGCCGGTACCCCCGGCGCACCGACAACCCAAAACGTCACCGTGCCCAGCAGCGTGTTTCCTCCCGGATTCAGCGCGCCCAGTGCCGGCGGACGGCAACTCGACGAACTCGACGGACGCTTGATCAACACGGTGTTTCGTGGCGGCAAGCTCTTGACCACCCACGCAGTCAAGGCCACCACCGATTCGCGCAACCGTATCCGCTGGTACGAGTTCAACCAACCGGACGGTGGGTCCGCGACGCTGGATCAATCGGGCGAGGTCAAAGAGCCAACGTCTCAGGACAACCACTTTCACTGCGGAGCGATCACCAAGAACGCGGCCGGAGACATCGGTCTCGTCTTCACGCGGAGCGGCACGAACATCGCCGCCGACATCATGCGCACCGCCCGCAAGTCCACCGATCCTGCCGGGTTCATGGGCGCGCCGGTCCTCGTCCAGAGCAGCTTTGGCAGCACCTACGGATTCTCGGGCGTGAACCGGTGGGGCGATTACGCCGCGATCACCGTCGACCCGGTCGATGACACCAAGTTCTGGGCGATCCATATGAACGGCGGCAACAGCACCACGTGGAAGACCGAGGTGTTCAGCTTCGTTGTGACCCCCGGGCTCGATACGTTGTCGTTCAGTTCGAGCCAGGCCTTCGGTGGCGGCGCATCGCCGACCGGAACCGTGAAGCTCACGGCGGCGGCCACGGCGGTGACGAACGTCGCCCTCAGTTCGAACAACACGTCGCTGATCACCGTGCCTCCGTCACTCACGTTCTCGGCGGGCCAGGACACCCGTACGTTCACCCTCGGCATGGTCGGCGGCGTCAACTCGAACACCAATGTGACGATCACCGCTTCGCTTGCCGGCGTCAACCGGTCTGCGGTCATCACGCTGCTGCCCGCCAACCTGACTGGCTTCAGCCTCGCTGCGACGACGCTCACCGCGAACAACGTTACCACGGCGACGCTCAATCTGGGCGGCAAGGCGGGTCCGGCGGGCCGTGCGGTCACCGTGACCTCAAACAACAACATCGCCTACTCGCTCTCACCGATCACGGTGCCGGCAGGCTCGAACACGACGAACTTCACCGTGTTCACCCGCAACACGCTGACGACCATCGTTGCCACCCTATCCGCAACGCTGGGGACGACCATCAATCGGCAGCTGACCGTGATCATGCCTCCGCCGCTGGTCGCATACACCGTGAATCCCACCACAATCAAGGGCGGTTCACCAGTGTGGAGCACGGCCCGAATCCAGCTGCTCGCGCCCACGAGCGGGGTCTTGATCCGGTTCACGAAGAACTCGCCGAACGTGCTGATGGTAAGTTCCGCCCTGATTCCCGAAGGCAGAGATCGAGTCAACGTGCAGATTCTCACGACGCCGGTCGGAGCTACTCAGGTAGCGACGATCGATGCCCGTCTGAACGGCGTCATCAAGGCTCAAACCCTGACCATTACGCCTTAAGGTCCCAGGGAAAGAAGCTTCGGGCCGGCCCAACCGCCGGCCCGATTTTGCGTCTTTCCTCACGGATCGCTCATAACATTCCCGTAACATTGGGTTATGAACGGTCCACTGCTCTTCCTCGCCATCGCCTTTAGTGCTCAGGGCTTTCCGCCTCCCGGCCAGGGTCCCGGCGGCCGAGGCGGTCCGGGCATGGGCCCGAACTCGCCTGAGCTGAAGCTGGTCAAGAAGTTCGACGTGGACGAGGACGGCCAACTCAACCGAGAGGAGCGCGCCGAAGCGCGTGCCTATGCCAAACAGCAGCGCGGCAATGCGGGAGGATTCGGCGGGCCCGGAGGCCCCGGCGGCGGACGTCCGGGAGGCCGTCCTGGAGGTCCGGGTGGCCCCGGCGGTCCGGGGGGCGGTCGCATCGCGGGCACGCCAGGTCCAAAGCTCTCCCCCGACAGCGTCGCGAAGCATCCCGACGCCCACCTCTACGACCCCAAGGTGATCCGCACGATCTTCTTGCAGTTCGAGAACGAGGACTGGGAGGCAGAACTCGCCGATTTCTACAACACCGATGTCGACGTCCCGGCAACGATGACCGTCGACGGGAAGCGGTACGACAAGCCGGTGGGCGTCCACTTCCGTGGCGCATCTTCGTTCTTCGGCGTTCCCGCCGGCAACAAGCGTTCGTTCAACATCACCGTCGACTTCGTTGATGCCAAGCAGCGGCTCTACGGATTCAAGACCCTAAACCTGCTCAACGCCAACGGCGACCCCTCGTTCATGAGCACCCCGCTCTTCAGCTTCCTAGCCCGGCCCCACATCCCGGCTCCGCGCTCGAACCACATGAAAGTCGCGGTGAATGGCGAGAGTTGGGGGATCTACGTCAACGTCGAGCAGTTCAACAATGACTTTGTGCAGGAGCACTTCAAATCGTCGCAAGCTGAGGGCAAGGCCGGCGCCCGTTGGAAAGTTCTGGGCAGTCCGCAAGCCGATGGCGGCCTCAACTACCTCGGCGACAACGTTGCTGAGTACGAGCGCCGCTACGAAATCAAGAGCAAGGACAACCCCGAAGACTGGAAGGCGCTGATCGAGCTGACCCGCATCCTCTCGACCACCCCCACCGATCAGTTGGAGGCTGCGCTGAGGCCGATTCTCGATATCGAGGGCGCACTCTGGTTTCTGGCGCTCGACATTGGGCTCATTAACAGCGACGGCTACTGGACTCGCGCCAGCGACTACAACCTCTACCGTGATCCTAAGGGTGTCTTCCATGTGATTCCCCACGACATGAACGAGGCCTTCCGCGCCGGCGGTCGCGGACCCGGAGGCTTCGGCGGACCTGGTGGGCCCGGCGGATTGGGCGGCCCACAACGGCCCGGTCCCGGTGGCCCAGGTGGAGGAGGAGTCACCCTCGATCCCCTATTCGGCCTCGATGATAACCGCAAACCCCTGCGCAGCCGACTGCTCGCCGTCCCCTCCTTGCGCAAGAAGTACATGGAGAACATCCGCACCCTGGCCCGCGAAGGGTTAGAGTGGAGCCATATCGGCGGCAAGATCACGGCGATGCGTCAACTGCTCGACGCCGAGATCAAGGCGGACACCCGCAAGAACAGCCCCTATGAGGCGTTCTTGAGCCAGACCGCTCCCGACGGCGGCCTCAGGCAGTTCATCGACGCCCGCCGCAAGTTCCTGCTTGAGTACCGGGAGGGACAGTAAAGGCGGTGATCTCACCCTCCCTGTTGGGTGCCGAGCGAGCCGCGTACGAGCTGAAGTTCGCACTGACGCGTGAGCTTCAGCCGGCGATCTTGGATTGGGCCAAGTCTAACTTGGCCTCAGACACGCATGCCGATGCAGAGGGCAGCTACCGGGTGACGACCCTCTACTACGACACTCCCGCGGCCTCGATGTTTCACCGCGCGCCGGGCTATCGGACGACGAAGTACCGCGTTCGACGCTACGGCACCGAAGACCTCGCTTACTTTGAGCGCAAGCGTAAACGCGGCTCGCGAGTCCGCAAGATGCGAGACGCCGGACATGACGCGCCCGCGTGGTTTGAGAGCGAACGATGCGCACGCAGCCTGGAGCCCGCGCTTTGGGTGACGTACCAACGACACGCTTTCGTCGGTGATGGCGGGATGCGCTTGACGATGGACGGTGATCTCCGCGCCTGGCCCACCGATGATCAGCCCCTGTCCTTTGAGTTCGGTGGACCCTTCGTGCTCGAGCTGAAGTTCCACGACGCCCTTCCCGGGCTGTTCCGCAACTTGGTGGCGGACTTCAGGCTGATGCCGACGACGTGTTCGAAGTATCGTCTGGCTATGGCGCACTTCATCGAGTCGCCGGAGGTTCGATGCCAGACTTCCTAAGGCAAGCGTTTGCGAGCGACGTCAACGTCGTGTGGACCGATGTCGTTTTGCGCCAGATTCTGGCGCTGCTCTTCGGTTCGGCGGTCGCGGGGGTCTATGCCTTAACCCGAGGGTACGGCCCCGACCGGCGCTCAATCATCACGACGCTGGTGCTGCTGACCATTCTGATCGGCACGATCGCCTCGGTCATCGGCGACAACGTTGCGAGAGCCTTCAGCCTCGTCGGAGCGTTGAGCATCGTGCGATTCCGCACCGTCGTCGAGGACACGCGCGACACCGCTTTCGTGATCCTCGCCGTCGCGGTGGGTATGGCGATCGGATCGGGCTACTTGATCGCGCCCTTGGTGGTCATTCCGACCGCGCTGATCGCCGCACTCGCCTTCGGCGGGCGGCCCGAACCCAAGGGCACCGCCTACGCAGTCATCGTGCGCACGACCCTCGGCGTTCCTGAAGCAGAGATTCTCGATGCCTTGCGGCACCACAGCAGCCGGGTCGAGGTTCATCGTGTCGCCACGGCCCGCCAAGGCTCGGCGATGGAAACGGAGTATCGGGTCACGCTCGCCACAGCGCCCCGCGCCCTCCATGACCGACTGTCGGTCCTCCCCGGCGTGGTCGGGGTCGAGATTCAAGTGACCTAGTGCTGCGTGCCTCGGACAAACAACAGAACCCCTCACGGCAATAGCCGAGAGGGGTTCTAGAGTTAGGGTCGGCGCTTAGCCTCCGCCCGAGACCTTGACCCTGGGGAACTCCGGCCGCTTCACCGGACGCTTGCCCTTCTTCAACTCGTTCAACAGGTGTTCGACTGCCTTCTCGAGCTGAGGATCTTTGCCCGCCGCCAACTGGTCGGGGCGGTTGTCGATGTTGATGTCCGGATCGACACCTGTGTTCTCGGCGATCCATTTACCTTCGACCGGGTCGTACAGACCGAACTCCGGCGCGGTAAGCATGCCGCCATCTACGAGCGGAGCCGAGCCGGTGATACCGACCAAGCCACCCCACGTACGGGTCCCAATCAGCGGACCAAGCTTTGCTTGGCGGAAGAACCACGGGAACAGGTCGCCACCCGAGCCCGCGTACTCATTCACCAGCATCGCCTTCGGACCTTCGACCGACTGCGGCGGGAAGCTCACGTCGCCGCCGTTGCGCTGTCGGAACGCCGCCTTCGCTTCCCGAATCAACTTCTCGATGAAGAACGTTGGGATCATGCCGCCGCCGTTGAATCGCTCGTCGACGATCAGCGCTTCCTTGTCGCTCTGGCTGTAGTAGCCCTTCGTGAACTCGATCATTCCATCGACCGACGTGTCGGGAACATGCAGGTAGCCGATTCGGCCACCGGACAGTTCAGCGACCTTCCGTCGATTGCCCTCGACCCACTCGATGTAGCGAAGCTCCGTCTCCGAAGCGGTCGTGCGCACCACGACCTTTCGCGCGCCATCCATGGTCGGCTTATCGTTGACCGTGAGCGTAACGAGACGATTCACCTTGCCGACGAGAAGCGCGTGCGGGTTTTGGCTGCCCACCGCATTGCCGTCGATGGCGAGCAGATACTCACCCTCCTTGACGACGACGGCCGGATCGCCCAGCGGTCCGCGACGAGGCTCTTCGAAGGCGAGGCCGCGGTAGATCTTCTTGAATCGAACGCGGCCGTTGGCGAGTTCATAGTCCGCACCCAGCGTCCCCGTCGGGATCGCAGTTACGGGTGTCCCCATGTCACCGCCGCCTACATAGGCGTGGCCGGTTCCCAGCTCGCCGATCATCAAGCCCATCACGTAGCTCAGGTCAGATCGATGGGCGACGAACGGCAAGAACTTCTCGTACTGCCGGCCGATGGCCATCCAGTTCAGGCCGAGCATGTCCTTGTCGTAGAACTTATCTCGCTGCCAGCGCCAAGCTTCCCAGAAGATCTGCTTCCACTCCTTTCGCGGATCGATGACCGCCTCGACGTCGTTTAGGTTGACACGGCCTTGGCCAGCTTCGACCCCTGGTCGCAGGTCGACGATACCAAGCACGCCGCCAGCGATGTAGGCCATCTTGCTGCGGCTCGGGTTGACATCCAGCGCCTGCACCCCCTGCAACAGCGTCATCGGCTGTCGCGAGTTGAAGTCGAACATCAGCATCGTGCCTTGCGGGGTCAGCGCAATGACGCCATTGTTGATTCCAATCAGGGCACCGTAATCGCCCGACGGCCACGGCATCGCCACGGCGCGATTGCCCATACCGGCGAGGTCGACCCGCATCGGGCCCGGCTTCTCGGGCTGCTTCGGAGCTTCACCGGCCGGTTCCTCGTCGCCCGGGCGAAGCAGAGGATTGGGGGTGTCCGCGGCGAGCGGAATCACGTAGACCCGTTGCGCAGCCGAGAAGTTCAGGTTGAACTCGAACGCACCCGGAGTCGGGTTGAAGGTTCGTGCAGAGATGATGTAGAGGTACTTGCCGTTCTGGTCGAAGGTCGCGAAGTCGTCGCGATAGTAGCCTTCGGTGATCTGGGTCAGCTCCTTCTTCTCCAGGCTGTACAAGTTCACCGCACTCTGCAGGTTCTTGCCCGAAGTGATGACCGTAATCCAGTTGGAATCGGGAGACCAGTTGTGAACCGTGATCGCTCCAAACTCGTCCGTCACGACCTTTTCCGCACGCTTCGACGCCATGTCGAAAACGTACAGATCGTTCGTGACCGTGGTGTAGCTCAGCTTCTGGCTATTGGGTGCCCACTGGAATCCTGTAAGCCGGTGCTCGACCGGGGTCGCAACTTCGGTCCAGTCGCCGCCCATTTGCGGCATCGTGTAGATGCGGGCCTCTCCGCTCTTATCGCTCATGAAGGCGATGACCTTGCCATCAGGCGACCAAGCGATGTTGGACTCCTTCGATGAAGAATCGCCACCGAAGTGCCGGGTTTCACCCGTTCGGGCGGGAACCGAGAACAACTCTCCCCGCGCCGCGACCGCGATCCGCGCGCCGCTCGGGCTGAGGGAGAAGTCATTGACCATCGAGCCTAGCTTGCGAAGCTGCGGTCGAGCCGCAACGAGGTCGCCGGCAAGCTTCGGCACGATCTTGTCGACCTTGTTGTCCGCGACGTTGAATCGGTAGAGCTCGCCGTTCTTTTCGAACACGATCGTCTTGCCGTCGGTCGAGGGCCACTTGATGTCGGAGTCCGCGGAGTGGGTCGGCGGGGCCGCGCGGGGGGGGGAGTTTTGTTCTGGTTTCCCGCCCTAACGGGTTAAACCCGGCACTTCGGTGGCTTTTCTTAATCGATGGAGTCAAACATCTGTTGGTCGCCTTTTGGCATGGTCATCGCCTTCTTGAGCTATAAGAGCGG
>JANJUB010000034.1 GCA_024710805.1 Fimbriimonadaceae bacterium
CACGCCATCAAGATGTGCTACGAGACGCCTCGCATGGAGAATCTCATCCGTGCGGGCAAGCGGGAGAAGGGCGGCTTCAAGGGCCTAATCTTCGACGACTCCGACGTGTACAAGGTCATGGAGTCGGCCGCCTACGCCTTGATGGAGAACCGCGATCCCGAGCTCGAGAAGAAGCTCGACGAGATGATCGCGATCGTCGCCAAGGCCCAGGAGCCGGACGGCTACCTCAACAGCTGGTATCAGTTGATGGCGCCCGACCAGAAGTTCACCAACCTCGCCGACAACCACGAGATTTATTGCTCGGGCCACTTGTTCGAGGCGGCTGTTGCCCACTTCCGTGCGACCGGCAAGCGAACGCTGCTCGACGTGGCGATCAAGAACGCCAACCTCCTCGCGAAGACGTTCGGCAAGGGCCCAGGGCAGCGCATGGGCTACTGCGGTCACCCCGAGTCGGAGCTCGCCTTGATCAAGCTGTGGCGGGCGACGAACAACCAGGAATACTTCCGCCTCGCCTCGTTCTTTATCGAGAACCGCGGCAGCAAGTTCTTCGCCGACGAGCGACGCCAGCCCAAGGCCCAGTTCGACGGGACCTACTGGCTCGACGACATGCCGATCCACGAGCACACCACGATCAAGGGCCACGCCGTCCGTGCGGCTTACCTGTTCTCGGGTGTGACGGATTACGCGAATGTGACGGGCGCCCAGCCGATAATCTCGATGCTCGATCGCGTGTGGCGCAACACGGTTGAGAAGCGCATCTTCGTCACCGGCGGCATCGGACCTTCAGGTTCAAATGAGGGCTTCACCGTCGACTATGACTTGCCCACCCACTCGGCCTATCAAGAGACCTGCGCCTCGGTCGCAATGGCTCTTTGGGGTCACCGAATGGGACTCCTCCACGGCGACTCTCGCTATTGGGACTCCGTGGAGACTTCGCTTTACAACGGCTTCCTCGCGGGAGTCTCGCTCAAGGGCGATACGTTCTTCTATGTGAACCCTCTGGCCAGTCGCGGACAGCACCACCGAGTGCCGTGGTTCGCGTGCTCGTGCTGCCCGCCGAATGTGACCCGCACAATCGCATCGATCGGTCAGTACTTCTATGCGAAGTCGAAGGACGCGCTCTACGCCAACATTTACGCAGCCGGCTCGGTGAAGACCGACATCGGCGGCAAGGTTGCCGACTTCAGCGTCGCCACCGACTATCCCTGGAACGGCAACGTCGAGTTCAAGGCGAATGCGGCTTACTCCTCGCCGCTGACGCTGAACCTGCGCATTCCGTCTTGGGCCGATTCGGCCAAGCTGAGCGTCAACGGGCGCCCGGTGGAGAGCAAGCCTGAGAATGGCTACCTTTCGGTCCGCCGCACGTGGGCCAAGGGCGACTCGGTCAAGCTTGAACTTCCGATGGACGTTCGTCGCGTCGCCGCTCATCCGAAGGCTCGCGACGTCGCCGAGACCGCCGTCATCCAACGAGGTCCGATCGTCTACTGCCTCGAGCAGGTCGACAACGACGCGAATCTGGAAGAGATCTATCTTCCCCTCGACGCGAAGCTCACGCCGAAGCACGAGCCTAACCTCCTGAATGGCGTTACGGTCCTCGAAGGACAGGCCGTCGTTTTCGAAGAGCCCGAGTGGTCGCGAAAGCTCTACCAACCCCTCGCCGTCAACAAGACCACGAAGATCCGTGCGATCCCGTACAACGTTTGGGATAACCGCAAGGCGGGCGCGATGACCGTCTGGCTCCCCTACGCGCCGAAGGCTCCCGTTCCCGGCGGCCCCGAGCGCACCGCGACAGTGACCGCCAGCTACCAAGGCGGAGCGTCCTCGCTGACCGCGATCCGCGACGGCAAAGCGATCGAAGCGAGCAACCGTCATCCGGGTCAGCTGTTCCATTACTGGCCACGGAAGGGCACCGACGAGTGGGCGCAATACACTTGGAAGGCCGCCCGAACCTTCAGTGCAATCAAGGTCTACTGGTTCGACGACACCGGCTTCGGCGAGTGCCGGCCCCCGGTCAGCTGGGAGCTGCAGTATCTTGACGGCACCGCTTGGAAGCCCGTCAAGACGAGCGACACCTATGGGGTGGGTTTGGACAAGTACCACGAGATCAAGTTCGACCCGGTGACGACCACGGCTCTGCGTCTCGTCATGAAGTTGCAGCCCAACTGGTCGGTCGGCATCCACGAGTGGCAAGTCACCGAGATCGAAGAGTAGCTCGATGAGTTCCCTGCTTCGCATGTCCGGGATCGTGAAAACCTTCCCGGGCGTGCAGGCTCTCCAAGGGGTCGACTTCGAGGTCGTTGAGGGTCAGGTGCACGCCCTCATGGGCGAGAATGGCGCGGGAAAAAGCACGCTGCTCAAGGTGCTGACCGGCGTGTATCCCGCCGATTCAGGCGAGATCCTGCTGCGCGGCGACGTCATCCGGCCTCGGTCTCCACAGGATGCGACGCGTCTCGGCATCAGCGCGGTCTACCAAGAACTGAACCTCGCGCCCAACCTCTCCATCGCTGAGAACATCGTGATCGGCCGGGAGCCGATGGGACCGATGGGCATCCGGTGGCGCGAAGTGAAACGACGAGCAACGCAGGCGCTCGCCCGACTCGGCCTGGAACTCGACGTCAACCGACCGATCGGCTCCTGCTCGCCCGCGATTCAGCACCTCACTGCCATCGCCCGCGCACTCGACGTCGACGCCCGGCTGTTGGTGCTCGACGAGCCCACCGCCAGTCTCGACCGCGACGAGGTCGAGAATCTCTTCACCGTCATCCATCGGCTCAAAGCGCAGGGCCTCGGCATCATCTATGTCACCCACTTCCTCGACGAGGTGTATGCCATTGCCGACCAGATCACCGTGCTTCGCAATGGCACCAAGGTTGGATGCGACACGCCCGCCGCGCTGCCCAAGCGTGCCTTGGTCTCACTGATGATCGGCCGTGAGGCTCCGAGCGAGGAAGCAGCGCCGCAGCGCGAAGTCTCGGCGGCTGGCGAGATTCTCGTTTCGGCCAAGGAGCTCGGTCGGCGCTTCGCGGTCGGCAACCTCAACTTCGCCATCCGCCCGGGGGAGGTGCTCGGTCTGGCTGGACTTCTTGCGTCGGGGCGCACCGAGACGCTCCGCTTGCTTTTCGGCATCGATCGCCCCGACACCGGCATGCTGATGCTCGATGGTATCCCCGCGCGTCTCACGCCGCGTCGCGCCATGCGCGCGGGCATTGGCATGTCGCCCGAAGAGCGCAAGACCGAGGGCATCTTCCCCAGCCTGAGCGTGCGCGAGAACATCCTGATCGTCGCTCAAGTCCAGCGCGGATGGCTGCGACGCCTGCCCCGTTCGGCATGGGCCGAAGCCGACGCCATGAAGGACGAGTTGCGCATCGCGACGCCTGACCTCGATCGCAGCATCGCCAGCCTCAGCGGAGGCAACCAACAGAAGGCGCTCCTCGCGAGATGGCTCATCGCTCAACCCCGTCTGCTGCTCCTCGACGAACCGACCCGCGGCATCGACGTGGGGGCGAAGTTCGAGATCACCGGACTCGTCGAGCGGCTCCGGTCAGAGGGCATGGCATTCGTGCTCGTCAGTTCCGAACTCAGCGAAGTCGTGCAAAGCAGCACCAAGGTTGCGATCCTGCGCGACCGACGGATGATCGGCGAGGCCGATGACCTCAGCGAGAAGGCGATTCTGGATCAGATCGCCGAGGGAGATCGATGAGTCGCCGACCCTGGACATTCGCCCTCGCCTTGCTGGTGGCGGTTCTTGTCCTCAATCTCTTCTTCACGCCCGGGTTCTTCGCGATGGAGGTGCGCGATGGCCGCCTGTTCGGCTCGCTCATCGACATTCTCAACCGAGCGGCTCCGGCGGCGCTGCTTGCTCTCGGCATGGCGCTGGTCATTGCCACCGGCGGCGTCGACCTTTCCGTCGGTGCGGTCATGGCCATCTCCGGCGCGGTCGCGGCTGGGCTGGTCGTTCAGCCCGACGGCTTCGTGCTGCAGGCGTTGGGGCCCCAATCGGTCGGTGCCGCGAACGTCATCGCGGTCGTGGCCGGAGTCCTGTGCGGGTTGTTCAACGGCCTGCTCGTCGGGTTCTTCCGCATTCAGCCGATCGTCGCCACTCTGCTGCTCATGGTCGCTGGGCGGGGTTTGGCCCAACTCCTCACCAACGGACAGATCATCACCGTGCCAAGCGATGCTTTCGCCACGATCGCGATCGGCGCGACCCTCGGTCTGCCCAATCCCGTATGGCTCACGGCAGCGATGGCGCTCTTCTTCGGCGGGCTGACCCGCCTGACTGCGCTGGGACTGTTCATCGAAGCGTCCGGCGACAATCCGACCGCAGCGCGATACGTGGGGATCGACGGCCGCGCGCTGCGCCTCGCGGTCTATGGTCTGTCCGGCTTGTGTGCCGGGTTCGCCGGCGTTATCGCCGCCTCGAACATCAAGGCCGCTGACGCGAACAACGCGGGACTCTACTTGGAGCTCGACGCGATCCTGGCCGTCGCGGTGGGTGGAACCGCCATGACTGGCGGGCGATTCAGCCTCTTTGGCGCGCTCATCGGCGCCGTGCTCATGCAGACCGTAACCACCTCTATCCTCACCCGTGGCATTGGCACCGAGATCACGCTCGTGCTCAAGGCGTTTGTCGTCGTCGCTGTGTGTCTGCTCCAGGCACCCGCATTTCACGAGATGCTCAAGCGGCGGAGGGCACCCGCGTGAAGGCCCTATGGACCAAGGAGCGGCTGCCCATCATCGCGACGGTGGTCGTGTGCCTTTTGCTGTACATCGCGGCGGGGCTGGCCTTTCCCGGATTCTTCTCGCTGCGCGTGGGGGTCAACTTCCTCGACGACAACGCCTTTCTCGGCGTCATCGCGGTCGGACTCACGTTCGTCATCATCACCGGCGGCATCGATTTATCGGTGGGCAGCGTGGCGGGTGCGTCCAGCATCCTCACCGCGGTGCTCATCCATCGTTCGGGCATGCATCCGGTGCTGGCGATGTTCGGCGGCATCGGCTTCGGGTTGGTGCTAGGACTGCTGCAGGGGCTCCTCATCGCGCGGTTCAAGCTCGCGCCGTTCTTGGTCACCCTTGGCGGTCTGTTCTTCGCCCGGGGGGTTGCGCTGGCGATCAGCCGCGAGTCGGTCCAGATTGAGCACCCTCTGGTTTCGACGCTGGCCAGCGAGGGCCTCAAGTTCTCGAAGGGCGTGACGCTCACGTGGAACGGGATCGTATTCGTGCTGTTTGTGGTGCTCGGCGTGTTCCTCGCGAGGCAGACCCGGTTCGGGCGCACGGTGTACGCCATCGGCGGCAACCCGACCTCAGTCGGCACGATGGGCCTCCCGGTGACGGCGACACTCGTCAAGGTGTACGCCTTCAGCGGCTTCTGCGCGGGGCTGGGTGGCGTGATCTTCGCCACCTACACGGCGTCTGGGAATGCGTTATCCGGCACCGGACTCGAACTTGATGCCATCGCCGCTGTCGTCATCGGCGGAACGCTCCTCTCAGGCGGCTACGGCTCGGTCATCGGAACGCTTTTCGGGGTCATCACGCTGGGCATCATCACCACCGCGATCACCTTCCAGGGCACGCTGAGCAGCTGGTGGTCAAAGATCGTGATCGGCGGGTTGCTGTTGCTGTTTGTGCTGATCCAGAAGGGCATCGAAAAGACGGGACGCTAGCGTTCAAGTCGGGGGACGAGCCCACCTGGGGCCTCTTGGAGCCTCTAGGTTGGCGAACTCAGACTCTCCACCCCCAACCCCCTCCTCTCTGCAGAAAGGAGGGGATTCACCCCACCCCCCAGCCCCCTCCCCGCGAGACGATCACTCGCGGAGAGGGGGAGTTACTTGCCTCGCACGACTCGGGCACCCGCGAAAGACCCCGACCAGGCATTGCCCTTGCCCTGGACTCGAACTCGAACCTTTGACTTCCCTTGCGTCGCGCTCGACGGTAGCGCGTACGCCACGTCGAAAAATGCGTTCAGCGGGCGGGCCTCCAACTTCTCGTCCGCGACCTTGACGCCATCCACCAAGATCTCGAAGTCGGGGCGGATGCGATCGTTGCCCCAATAGGTGATCACCAGCTCATTCGCGAGGGCACCCTCCACCTTCATGTCGAACTCCATCCAGCCGCCGCCCATGGGGGTTCGGAAGCTGCGCCCGTTGGCGGCTCGGACATCGTTGCGCTCGGACTTCAGGTTGTGGTCGCGCTCGGGTTGCATTTCGCCGATGCGCATGCTGTCCACCGTCCTCGTCTCTAGGTCTCGCACGCGGGCTTCCTCGGCGCGGAACTCCGCTTCGGCCTTCTCCCACTCCGCCTGCGTGTAGTCGTCGAAGTAGACCGCGTACCGATTGCTGGTGTGCGTGTAGAACGGTCGAAAGGTGAGGTCGCCTGGGCGTCCTGCGCCCGTCGTTTTCCACTCCATAGGCTTGCCCGTCGGGGTTAGCCAAGCTTCGATCGGCTTACCATCGGTCACAAGCACGGGAGTTCGCGGGGCGGGCCCCTGACTCGATCCAAGATCGGCGGCAAGTACCGCAGGCCCCCACATCAACGCGATACGCTTCGGGTTGTCGGGCATCGCCTCGGTGCGGAGCTTCAGCGGCAGCTGAAACTCGATGACATCGCCGTCTTTCCACTT
The DNA here is from genome assembly GCA_024710805.1 of Fimbriimonadaceae bacterium. Taxonomy (GTDB): domain Bacteria; phylum Armatimonadota; class Fimbriimonadia; order Fimbriimonadales; family Fimbriimonadaceae; genus JANJUB01. The sequence goes on from JANJUB010000034.1 coordinate 6,617, forward strand.
GCGGACGGTGCCCGTGTAGGTTCCCGGTCTGGATGAGATGGCCGCCTCACGTCCATTCACCATGAGCGAGATATGCTGATTGGCCCATGCCGGGTGTCGGAACGACACAACCAGGTCCTTCTTCGCGTTACCCACCACCGTCAGCTTGACAAAGCCATCGGCAGGATATTCGGTCTCCATTCTCAGGCTAATCCCCTGCTCGCTCCAGTTCAGTTCACTCGGAATGAAAAGGTTGACGAACACTTCCTCAGGTCGGCCGCGCCAGTAGATGCTGTCGACGTGCTTGACGTGATTCTCCATGCCGCTGCCATGGCAGCACGTCCAGTTGTGCTCGGGATCGCTGTAGCCGCGCGAAGCGCCGCTGACGAGCGGCATGAAGTAAGTGACCATCCCGTCGCTAGGGTTCTGGCTGGCGAGAATGTGGTTGAGGTGGGCGCGCTCGTAGTAGTCGAAGTACTCGGCGCGGGTGTCTTGCATGAACAAGTGGCGCGTGAGGCGCAGCATGTTATAGGTGTTGCAGGTCTCGGCGGTGTTGCTGCTCAGGGCTTCGCTCAACTTGTCGGGCAGGCCGAGGTATTCGTGGTTGCTGTTGCCGCCGATCACGTAGGTGTGGTGATTCACCACCGTGTCCCAGAAGAACCGGGCGGTTTTCAGGTCGGTCTCGTTGCCGGTGACTTCGAAGAGCCGGGCCAAGCCGACAATCTTCGGTATCTGCGTGTTCGAATGCTTGCCGGGGAGGCTGTTCTGGCCCTTGCTGAGCGGATCGAGCACCCGCTTGTCGTAGAACTTGCGAGCAAGGTCGAGGTACTTCTGCTCGCCGGTCCGGGCGTAGAGCTCGGCCATCGACTCGTTCATGCCGCCGTATTCGCAGGCGAGCATCTTTTCCCACAACTCGGGGGTGAGGTCCTTGGTGGTCTCGATGGCCCAGTCGCCGAACTTACGCGCGACCTCGAGGGCGTCTTTGTTGCCGGTCAAGGCATGGGCATCGAGGAGTCCGGCGAAGACCTTGTGGTGGGTGTACCAAGGCGCCCAAAGTCCGTTCAAGTCGAATCCGCCGCTACGGATCTCGCCCTTTTTGACTTCCGCCCAAACCCGGTCGCCGTCGGGCATTGCACCCAGGTAACCGTCCGGACGGCTCTTCTGGCAAGCAACAAACTCGGCGATGACGTAGTCGACCTTCTCCTTGAAGCGCTTATCGCCACTCACCGCGAACTCCATGGCGCATGCGGAAAGGTAGTGCCCAAGCGAATGGCCGGCGAGGCCCATGTTCTCCCAGCCGCCGTACATAGGGGCTTTCGGCTCCAGCCCGCTGTGCTTGCGGAAGCTGTGGAGCAGGCGGTCGGGGTTGACGGTGAGCAGGTAGCGCGCGGTCGCTTGGTTGGCCTTGGCGAAGGGTCCCTCGAGGAGTTTGACCCTGCCTAAGGGGAACGGCTCAGCCTTCAGCGGGGCAACCGAGACCACGACGGCGAGCAAGCACGCGGCGAGCATGCGTGATTATGGGCGGATGTGGTTAGTGGGATGTGGGATGTCGAATGTGGTGGAGTCAAAGACCCCATTCCACATCCGACATCCGACATATTGCGCTTTACAGAGCGCGCTCGATCATCTGCGCGATCTGCGCCTTGGGGGCTGCGCCAACCATCCGATCGACAACCTCGCCGCCCTTGAACACCAGCAACGCCGGGATGCTCATGATGCCGTACTTCATCGCGATGTCCCCAGCCTGATCGACGTCCAACTTGTAGACGCCAGCCCGACCGGCATACTCGTCTGCCAACTCGGCCACCGACGGTCCGATCATCTTGCACGGGCCGCACCAAGGCGCCCAAAAGTCAACGAGCACCGGATGCTCGGCGTTCAGCACTTTTGCCTCGAAGTCGGTCGAGGTCACCGCTAGATTGTCTGCCATAGGGTGTATTCGGGAATCTCCTATCCCGTGTATACCTTACGCCGTCCGCGCGCTCGCGGTAGCATCATGGGGTGAGCGGCGAGATCGAACTGCGAAACCAACTGGTCGAGATGGGCCGTCGCCTTTGGCAACGCAACCTCGTCGGTGCCACCGAGGGGAATCTCAGTTGCCGCTTGGGCAACTTGGGCTTTCTTTGCACGCCGAGCGGACTCAGCAAGGGCCACCTTAAACCCGATGACCTCGTGGTGATCGACGCCGCTGGTCAACCGCTGCGGCGCGGGCAGGCTCCGTCGTCCGAGATTCGCCTTCATCTCCATGCCTATGCAAACCGGCCCGATGTCGCGGCGGTGGTGCACGCCCACCCCCTCACCGCGACCGCCTTCGCACTCGCCCATCGACCAATTCCCGGCGGCCTGCTTCCTGAAGGTGAGGTGGTCCTCGGTCCGATTGCTCTCTGCCCTTTCGGGATGCCCGGCACGGATGCGCTGCCGGCCACGCTCGATCCATACCTCGCCGATCACGATACATTCTTGCTCGCCAACCACGGCGCTGTTACCTTTGGCCTGAGCATCGAAGATGCATACCATCGGATGGAAACCCTTGAGCGCGTGGCCACGATCTACCGCGACGCTCTCGCGCTGGGCCGACCAGTTCCCTTGCCTGACTCGGCGATGGAGCCATTACGTAACTTGCGCGAAGAGTTGAAGCGACCTCACCTGAACCCGCTCGGTTGACCCTGAGCGTAGCCCTTGGAAATGCCGATCATTCCTCTCGGTGTCGGACGTTTCTTGCCCCGTCTATCTTGCTCGTCAGCCGATCGTGGACGGACGCAAAGAAGTCATCGGCTATGAGCTTCTCTACCGCCGGGCATTCGCTCCGAGCGCCGGCGAAATGAGCCTGGCCGAGGAAGCGCGCTCCCTCGCCAGCGCCCTGGTCGAAATCGGGCTCAATGAGCTCGTGGGCAAGCACCGGGCCTTCGTCAACGTTTCGGAAAGTCTCATCCTCTCGCACACACTCGATGCCTTCCCAAGAAGTCGCGTGGTACTCGAAGTTCTCGAGCATGTGCGGCCGACCCTCGAGGTTCAGGCGGAACTGGGCCGATTGCGGAGTCTAGGCTATACCATCGCGCTGGATGACTTCATATGGAACGACCTTACTGAGCCGTTGATCCCCTATGCGGACCTGATCAAGATCGACATCAGCCAGGTTCCATTTGAAGAGATACCCGCTTTGAAGACGATGCTTCGCGAGTACCCCGTGAAGCTCCTGGCCGAGCGGGTCGAAACCCACGAGGAGTTCGAGCGGTTCTGCGACTTGGACTTCGACTTCTTCCAGGGCTACTTCTTCGCGAAGCCACAGATCGTCGAGGGACGGGCCCTGACCGTGAATCACCTTGCCCTGGTCCGCCTGCTCTCCCGGCTGCACTCCGACGACCTGACCCTCGATGAGCTTGAGGGGATCATCGCCAGCGAAGTGCAACTCAACGTGCGACTGCTCAAATTCATTAAGAGCGCCTATATGGGACTGCCCAGCAAGGTGGACTCGATTCGTAAGGCGTTGCTGTTCGTGGGCATCAAGACCCTGGCCGCGATCGCGACGCTCCTCATGATGTCGCAGTTCACGAACAAGCCTGACGAACTCGTCTTCATCGCGATGGTCCGCGCCAAGATGTGCGAGAGGCTGGCAAGCAGCCTTGGCGAGCAAGACACCGACCGACACTTTACCGTGGGCATGCTCTCGACGCTCGATGCTCTCATGGACATGCCGATGGCCGAGTTGCTGCCTCAGCTGCCTCTCTCAGAAGACATCAACGAGGCGCTCCTCAAGCCCGATTGCGACAACTCATTGGCCAAAGTATTGCGAGCCGTCCGCGCGTACGAGGAAGGCGACTTTGACACCGCATCCAGCGAAGGTGTTTCGCTAGCCCATGCCAACGTGGCCTATCGGCAGGCCGTCGCGTGGGCGGGCCAGACTCGCATGGCCCTCGCCGCGTAACAAGCCGCTCCATTACGCGTCAAAATCAGCGTGATGAAAGCACTGCACGTTGTGATGATCGGCTTGTCGGTAACGGCGGCGGCCGTGGTCTTTGCCCAAGCCAAGGTTGGCGAGAAGTCCTCGCTCGGCAACAAGCCCGCCCTCAAGGGTGAAGAAGTTGCGATCCTGGAGACCACCGCAGGCAAGATCGTCGTTCGATTTTATGCTGACAAGGCTCCCGGTCACGTAAAGAACTTCAAGGATCTGGTCAAGAAGGGGTTCTATAACGGCACCTACTTCCACCGGGTCATTCCTGGCTTCATGATTCAGGGCGGCGATCCCAACACGAAGGACAAGGATCCCGGCAACGACGGCATGGGCGGTCCGGGCTACAGTGTCAAGGCCGAGTTCAACGACGTTAAGCACGTCGCGGGCATCCTCAGCATGGCTCGTTCCAGTGATCCGAACTCCGCAGGATCTCAGTTCTTCATCATGGATGACGCCGCGCCGTTCCTCGATCGGCAGTACACGGCCTTTGGCATGGTGATCAAGGGGATGGACGTCGTGAAGAAGATCGTCTCGGCAAAGACGGTGCAGGACGGTCGCGAGAACTCACGTCCGGTAAAGCCGGTCGTGATCACCAAGGCCACCATCGTCAAAGGCCCGATCAAGTAGTCCCAGCCAGTATTGATCTTCCCCCGAAAGGAACTTTCGGGGGAAGATCGACGAACTTAGTCGCAGAGCGAATACCAGGTGCCGGACCACGCGTTGGGATCATTGGTCGGCTCGCCGCTCCGATTCCCTTCCGCATTGATGACCGTGTTATCAAACTGGCCGGCACTCGTAATGTGCTTGGCGTGCCCGTCCACGAAGATCATCGCGCCGCCGGTGGTTCCCCACTGCCGATAGTAGTTGTAGGGGACATCGCAGTCGTACCCGTAGCGGCTGCAATCCGTGTCCACCTTCCGGGAGAAGAACGGGTACATCTCGAGCCGCAGCGCACGGGTGTTTGACGGATCAGCGAACATCGTCTCGTTCATGATGCGGGTGTAGGTTCGCAGCACGTTGTTCTGCGAAGACTCTCCCTCCACCACCGTGTACACACACTCCGTGAAACGATACGAACTGCCATAGGCCTTCCAGTACGAATCCGCTCCCGGAACGTCGACGCCGGTGTACGGTCCGCCAACGTCGAACGGGCTCTTGAAGATCTCCTTGTTCTTAGAGTAAGGCAGGAGCAGCACTTCGGTTCCCTTATGTCCGGGTTGTCCAGCAGGCGGAACGCTGTTGTAGGCATAGAAGATCGGCATCACGTCATCATGATCCGCCAAGTACATCTTCACGGTCATGCCAATCTGTCGAGCATTGCTAAGGCACGCCGTCTTCTTGGCCGCCTCTTTTGCCTGGGCGAACACCGGGAACAGGATCGCCGCCAAGATCGCGATGATCGCAATGACGACGAGCAACTCGATGAGGGTGAAACCTCTTGAAGATCGATCGTTTCTCATTCAGAACCTCCGTTTTGCGACGGTCTGCCCTCGCTTCGACGAAGGCAGGATGGTCCTGACTCCGCATTCCCTACGCCGGTTTAAGCCGGATCAGGTTCAAGGGGTCTTCCTTTCGGAACTCTCAGCCGCTTGGCGGCTCCCCCTGCGGGCATTGATCGCTCATCTATTCTACGACAAAAAGGGCCGCAAATCGACACAAGTGTCGACCGCGGCCCAGCTTCCCTCTCCGGAAAGTCTAGTTGTACAGGCCCTTGTCGTTCTCCATGGCGCCTTTCTTTTTGCCACTGGAGTCAACTTGGATGACTTGTTCGCTCGAGTTCACAGTCTCGCTCTTCTCGCCGCAACCCGCAAGGATGGGCAACGCGACGATCATAACGAGGGTCAAACCGATCAACTTCTTCATGAGTTCCTTCTCGTGCCGATGGTGTATCTGTCGTATACCCGACAGATCCACGAAACGTGCGAATCGTACCTTAGAGGTCCGAATCGCTCAGCGAGCACTCGCTGTCGTCCCAGTTGAAGTCGCTATCAGGGCGGAAGAAGCCCGGATAGTAGACTTCGCTACCCTGAGCGCGGCCCGGGCTGACGCAGTCCGTCATCCAGTAAGGCGCCCCACCAACACCTGCCGGGTCGAACTGCGACCACGGGTTGTCGTTGGTGTTCATCGAAGCGGCCGGGTAGAGCGGCGCGTTCAGCGTCTTGAACTTCGCAGACGAGTCCGAAGCGGTGAAGACCATGCCTCGTCCGTAGGTCCACGTCGTGAAGTACGCTGAAGGCGTGCCGAATCCCCACCAGACGTATCCGTAGGTCGGATCCGAGTTGCCCGGCATGGGCCGTCCACCCGGTGTGAAGATGCAAGGACCAGGCGTCGGAGCGTCGCAAAGCAACGTGGGGCTGGATCGCGCCACGCCGTCTCGATTCTGCTTCCACAGACCGGCCCAGATCACCGGGAGCTTTGAAGGCTCGGTGATCGCAGTGCCCGACCAGGCGTGCAGCATACCGTTGAACGTCATACCCATTCGGGCACGAGCGCGGACGGCATTGCCGTAGTTGAGACCGGCAGTGGCCGTTCGGACCATGCCGTTCTGCTCAAACATCTCAAGGTTCTTCACGTACGGCTGGATCGAGTTCGCCCAGAACTGGCCGTCCTCTTCCTGTCGCGTCGGGGTGTTGAACGGAGCGGTGTTGTCCCAGTTCTGCGGAACGCGATGGTAGAAGTCCCATCGGGGCAGGCCGGTCGCACCATTAGTGCCAAAGGAGAGCGGGAATCGATCGTCGGTGTCACCGATGTAGATCTGAAGCGCCGTTCCCATTTGCTTGAAGTTGCTCAGGGTCGAAGTCTTCTTCGCGGCTTCCTTTGCCTGGGCAAAGACAGGGAAGAGAATCGCCGCCAGAATCGCGATGATCGCGATGACGACGAGCAGTTCAATGAGCGTAAATGCTCTCTTGCTGTTCATGTGGATATCTTGACCTCCAATCAAGGGTGCAATGCATTTCGCATTATAAGGGATGCCACGTGAAATTCCAAGGGTCGGTATAAATTTTCGTGTTCTTTTTCAAAAGTTCCCGTGAAGGGCCATTAGACTCACTCGCCTCAGATTCATTCGTTACAATGCGGATGTGCAAACGCCACCGCCTTTTTCGCCTCCGGGAAATCCGCCTCGCAAGTCCAACACCGCGCTCTGGATCGTGCTCATCGTCGTGCTCTGCGTGGTGATTCCCTGCGGGGGGCTCGTCGCGCTCGGGTTCTTCGGCATGAACTGGTTCGGAAAGACCTTGGGACCGATGGCTCGGTGCGCCATTCTCTTCGAAGGCGTCCGTAACAGCGTCGAGATGTACGCCAAAGACCACGATGGGGTCTTGCCCAAGGCCGAAACGTGGCAGGACGACGTCAAGCCCTATTACGCAAAATGGCGTGAGGGCGAGGGAAAAGACATGGGGCCCTTCACGCCTCCTCCTGCCGACGGCGAATGGGCTTGCGAAATCGAGGGCCGAAAGACCGGCATGGCGTTCAACTCCAAACTCTCGGGCAAGAAGTGGGATGAGATCGATCAGCGCCGAACGACCATCCTCGTTTACGAAGTCGAGACCGCGATTCGCAATGCAAGCGGCCCCTACAAGGAACGGCCGAAGTCGAGCAGCCCCAAACTGATGGGTAACCCTCGAGGCTGGATCGAGGTGCCCGTCGAAGGTTCGATGAACGACATAAAGATCGGCGACAATTGATCCCGGCAGTCTGACGAGGACCGCTCGACCATCCGATACTTCCTGAAGAGGAACCATGTCGGACGCGCCAAAGGAAGTAGGCAAGAAGAAGGGCAAGCTGCCCGTGCTCATCGTTGTGGTCGCCGTGCTCTTTGGAGGCGGCTTCTTTGGCATGAAGATGAAGGGCGGCGACAAGAAGGAGCCCGAAGTCAAGCTCGGCAAGATCGTCGAGTTTGATGAGAAGCTCTTCAATCTCAGCGACATGCAGACCTACTTGCGCACGACCGTCGCGCTTCATTTGAAGGATGGCTACGACGAGGCCAAGTTCAAGGAAGTCCTACCCGCGGTCGAAGATACGATGAACCTCGTCATCCGATCGAAGTCGCCTGCTCAGGTTCAAACCGTGTCGGGCATCCAGAAGCTGAAGAAGGAACTCGCCGAGAGGATCAACGCCGTTCTCGCGAATCTCGAGAGCGGATCACCGGGGCACAGAGAAGCCAAAAAGGAACCGTCCAAGGGTAAGAGCGAGGAGTCTGGCACCCCCCAGAAGGGAGAGGCTCAGAATGACTGGGATTCCCAGTCCGGTCCAGTCCTCAAAGTGTATTTCAAAGCGTTCGCCGTCCAGTAAGGCACTCTTGAACCTGCCTCTTGCGTAAACTCTGCCGATGTATCATCGGTTTCGCTCGCTGCACCGCTGGTTTGGCGTCCTCGCTGCACTGGCCCTGCTCCTGATCGCGGGACCTGGGTTCCTTCTCGCCACCAACAAAACGACCGACTGGATACGTCCGTTGGAACGCAAGGGCACTCCGGTCGAGACCCTCGCTTCTGTCGTATCCGTAAACGAGGCAGCCGAAGCCGCCTTTGCCTTGGGCCTTCCGATGTTGAAGGACGTCAAAGACATCGATCGCATCGACT
>JANJUB010000049.1 GCA_024710805.1 Fimbriimonadaceae bacterium
ATCAAATCGTAGATCTCGTCGTTCAGTTGCGCGTTGACGAGTTGCAGCTCCGGAGTCCGGTTCTCGTAGAACAGCGGCACGGTCGCGCCATCGTCCACCGACATCTGGAAATCGTAGATCGAGCAGTAATCACCAAAAACCTCCCGTGTTCGCTCCTCGCCGGCCATGAGAGGTGTGCCCGTGAACGCCAAAAACGTCGCCTTGGGCAGCGCCGAGCGCATGTTCATCGCCATCGTGTCATATTGGCTGCGGTGCGCCTCGTCGTTCAACACGATGATGTCGTCCCGAACCGATAGCTCTTCATCGGTCTGGAATTTTTGGATGGTTGTGAAGACGTAACGATGGTTGCCCTGCAGCAGCTCGCGCAGGTGGGCACCCGATGATGCGTGGCAGTTTTTGCTCTCGCCTTCGCTTACGGCGCCGCACGCCTTGAACGTCTTCGCGATCTGGTCGTCGAGATCCACCCGATCGGTGACGATCACAAACGTCCAATTGCCGGGCACCTTGCGCAGGATCTTCTGCGAGAAGAACACCATCGAGAAGCTCTTGCCGCTGCCCTGGGTGTGCCAAAACACGCCGCCGCGCCCAGAGTAGTCCGCACGGGCCTTCTGGGCGGCAAAAATCGCGTTGTTCACGCCGAGCACCTGGTGGTTTTGGCCGATCACCTTCACCAGGATGGCCTTATGCTCGCTGAACAGGGTGAAATTCTCGATGAGGTCGAGCAGCCGCGCCGGTTCGCAGGTGCCGCGGAGCATCGTCTCTAGCGAGACGGTACGGGGCTCGTCTTCCCGCTCCACCCGCTTCCACTCCATGAACCGCTCCCAATCGGCGGTCAGGCTGCCGATGTGGCTGTCGGTGCCGTTCGACGTGACGATCGCCGCGTTGTACCACCAAAGGGCGGGAACGCCGTTCAAGGGGTGCTTGTAGCTGGTGATGTTTTCATCGAAGCCCACCCGGTCGGGCAAGCCCGGCTTCTTGAACTCGAAGACGATCAAGGGCAGGCCGTTCACGAATCCGATCACATCGGGGATGCAGCTGTACATCGGCCCCGTGACCTTCATCTGGCTCACGGCGAGGAAGTCGTTATTGCGGGGGTGCTCCCAGTCGATGACCCGAACGCGTTCTTGCCTCTGCCCGCCCTTGGGATCGGGGATGGAGACTGGCACACCTTCCTTGAGAAGTTCGTAAACCTCCCGGTTCGCCCCTTCCGGGCTCATGCCGGTTCGCTTCCGGGTGAGGATATCGACCGCTTGCTCGATGCCGGCGTCAGGGATGCCAGGATTCAGCTTTTCGAGCACTGACCTGAGACGCGGAACGAGGACGATGTCGGCCGATGCACTCCGCCCGATCTCCGAGACCACGCCACGAGAAGGCGAGAAGGCCTCGTACTCCGCGCACGCCGTTACCCAGCCCATCTCGCGCAACAGCGCGAGCGCAGGCTCCTCGACAAGAAGGCGTTCGGTGTAGTCGTGTGTGATCGGTTCCCCCTACCGAGTTCCTATCCCAAACTGCCTATCACGCCGGAATGGCGTGAGCATGAAGCTCGATCTCTTCGGCGAAATCGTCCAAGCCGCCAGCAAGCACCGTCCTGATGTCGCTGTCCCGTAAAAGCTCGATCACGTCCTGAGTCTGACTTGCGAAATGAAGGACCGGCTCTGGGAGCGGAACGATCAACTCTGCCTCGCGCCCATTCAGACCGTGCTTCCTCAGCTGTATTCCGCGCATCGCCAACAGCTCCGCCTCGCGCAGCGTCTGGTCACGATCATGGTGGATCGTCTGCGGAGAAATGAAGCTGTCCTTCCCGTTGAAAAAAGCATAGGGTGCCTTGAAAGGACGGCCGTACTTCGGGGTCACTGGAACGTTTGCTGCGATCTTGCCCTTGAGTTCAGGTCTCGCGAAAATCTCCCGTAGTTGGCTTCGCACAGATTTGCCCCTCTCCGACCGCTCGACCTTATCACCCATCGCGCGCCCTCCCACCAACGTCTCGAACAGACGCCTAAGATCGCTCTGCAGGTCTTCGACCCGCATGTTTCGCGGCGGAGTCAACAGGAGCTTGTTGCCGCGGGTACCGATGAAATGCTCAAACGCTTCCAATGAAGCCAAAGAAACACGTTCGGCCATGATCCGCTCGCGAAGGGAACACTTCATCGTGTTGATGCGCTCCAGCATCTCACCTTCGACGCCAAACATGCGGCGAACACCGTGATTGGCATTGGCCATCGCCACGCCAACAAAGCCTTTCTCGGGGCAGATCATCACCACCCCAACGTTCACGACTTCCGCCCGCGTTGCGTCCGGGCAGTATTGCACCAGGCTGTAATAGCCTCTCAAGATTCGTCCTCCACGGCGGTCTGGCTACCGGCGGCAACCGATAGACGGTCAAAAAGGGTCTCCCTGAGGTAGTCGCGGCGAACGGGGAGAAACGTTCGCAACGCTTGGCGACATGCTTCGCCGACTTCCCACTCTCGCGGCAGTTCCCACAGGAGATCACTGATCTCACTCCCGCCGATCATACCAATTGAGTCAAGGGCGACGTTCGTTGCTTCGGCCGTAATGAACGGCGCAAATGCGTCGAACAGCCCGTAGATCCCACCGTCGCGCGTCTCATCGCGGTGGTTCAGCACGACGTCGATCTCACGCCCGTTGCTGATCGCATGGCTGAAGTCCATGGCGATTAGCGTGGGGTTTCCCGGTGTTCGATCCCAACTCAGGAATACGTTGTCTAAGTTCATTCTCGTTCCATTAGGCGAATGGCGGTCCCGGTTCCGTAGCCAAGTGTCGAGGACAACCAGTTTGGCAAGGTCATCTGGGTTGCTCAGCTTCGCGAGTTCATGAGTGGACTTCGACCATGTGTCCCCGTCCTCGGCCCGAGTGACCATCGCTGGGCCTGCCTGTTCGCGCCCGCCCGTGAAGGGCACATCATCCGGTTCGAGCTTGAGGATGGCGTAGTCAAAGGTCGGCATGCCCATCAGCTCGGCCAACCGAGTGCCGATCCAGTCGCATGCGATCGCGTGCGGTCCCTCCCGATTGCCGAGGCACTTAATGTACGCGGGTCCCGCATCGGTCGTGATCTGGCAGACCTGAGTCGATGAGTCCAAGCGGCGGCTGAACTCTTGAAACTGGGTGGGGTGCCAAGTGCCGATGGGCATGATGATTCCTCAGTCTTCGGCAAAGGGGTCGTATTCATCATCTGTCGAAGGGGATGCCCCTGACGCGAACGCGCTCATGTCCCGTTCCGGTGGTCGAACCTGCGCCTTCCATTTGGTGAATCGAGGTACTGCCGCCGTTGACTTCATGGCCTCCGGGTTGCCCTCCATCGCCTTGATGACCTCATCCACGTGCTCGTCCGGGCACGGCCACAGATCCTCAAACGCCTGCCAAACAGCCCAAGTCTCGCTCCCGCTCCCCGCGCCTTGCAGCCGCTTGACGATGCCGTCCAAGATGCGAGGCTTCATCCGTGGGTCTTCACAAAGAGCGAGCACAATTCTCCTTGCCGTATCGGAAGCCTTTGAGAGCGTCACCGTCGGCCCCTGAAGCTCGGCGTGGAGACCTGTCGGTCGTTCCCCAGCTAGCACCGGCAGCACTAGAATGCCCCGCCCGAGCGCCCATCCCACTTCCTGCATGCACCACGAGCTTGAATGAAGCCCTGCCGTTCCGACGGCGAGCATGGCGTCGCAGGTCTGTAGGCCATGCTGAATCACCTTCGCCCACGCCTTCGTCGGCGTGATCTCCTCGTGAGCTAGAAACGAGTCAATACCGTAGAGGAGGAGCTTCGCCTTGACCGCGGCAAGAGCGACCTTCTCCTCGGACTTATGGCTCAAGAAGAGCCGCAGCAACCCCGGCCGCTTCCAAATGGCGTCTTCTTGCTTCTCAGTGACGACGACTGGCTGTTCGACTCCGCCTCGCCAAGAAGGGTCGGGTTTTAGCATCGGGCTTATGGTCACGTAGCTCAAGCGAGCGTCGTCAAAGGCCTCCAGGGCGGGGGATGCTAAGCTCTCCAGAAAGTCTTGAATCTGCTCCCTATCCTGGCGTATGCGCCGAAATGACTCTTGTGGGATGGCGAGGCGCAGGCGTAAGTAGCTGATATTGAAGTCATTGCTGACCTGTTCGAGGCTGCAGTCAGCCTGCTGGAGCATTTCTGCCAGGTTGCTACCCATGTGCACGAGCTCATGACCAAGGAAATCGACGATGGACTCCACATTCCCATCGAAGTTAGCCAATCGATCCTCCAAGCAGACGAGGGAGTAATAGGTCGCGGGTGCGGCGGAGGTTGGCGGATTGGAGGTGGAGGTGATACACGAGTTGGAAGCTCGGAACCACCACCGCTGAGAACCGAGCCAACAGTTCGCGCGGCGGTTGCGCGAGGAGGAAGCTGTCGAAGCACCGCTCCTGCACGCGTTGCCTGCCTGTTGCGCCAGACATGCTCTTGATCGCGTTCGCCCTAAACTCGTCGCTTCGCGCGAGCAAGTACACGAACTCTGGTGTTAACGTCTTCGAACGGAGCACGATGAACTCGGTTGAGCCAAAGGCAACATCGCCCTCACCTTGCAGAAACTGGACAAAGCCGGTCTTGCCATTCTCCAAGCAGGGAGTGATTCGGGCAAAGAGGGTGTCGTGCTTCTGGAACTTCGAGCCGCTGTTTCCCGTTCGGGCTTCGATGCCCTCGATGAGCATTGAGTCGTTCGATAGGCAACCCATCGGCACGAACGGCTTCTCGCCGTCGCGTGGAACGGTGACGCGCGGGTTGACGTGGACGCACTCAGGCACTGTCTTCACCTCCCAGCCCTGGGGGATGGGGCCGAGGGGGCTATCGACGAGGGGGATGGATTCGTGGCCGGGGTAGCGGAAGTGGACGAACCATTCGCGGTAGAGGCGGCGGGCCACTTCTTCCAGGATGCGGATGCGGCGCTGGCAGTTTTCTATCAGATCGTCGTAGGCGGAGAGGATGCCCGCGATGCGCCGCTGCTCAGCGAGGGGTGGGAGCGCGAGGGGAAGACTCTGGAGGCGGTCGGTCTGAATGCGTTTTGTGCCATGGCCCGCCTCATCGGCGCGCCCGAGGATCTCACGCGAGTTTGCCTTGAGCCAGTAGAAGATGTATTCGGAGTCAACGCCTGGCTTGCAGACGACCGCCTTCAAATCTTGATTAAATGCGACGGCGCGCTTGGTTATCCCGACCGGGAAGTCCTTCGCCAGGATCATGCCGCGAACGACGAACAAAACGGTGTTCGGTGGGACTAAGCGGGTTCCATTCAGGGCTCCGAGCTCGGTCAGATGATCCTCGGCGTCGTGAATGCGATCGACTTTCATGTCCTTGCACGAAACCCATGGCAGGTGACCTCCCCAATAGTCTTCGCGAGCTTTGCTGGGCGTTCCGCCCGACTGCAGAGTCACGCAGTCGCCAAAGGTCGTCCGCTCGCAGGCTACTGTCATCCTAAACTTCCAGCAACTCCCCAACGGAGGTCGCGATGGCGGCCTGTAGAACGGCGGCTTCCGCATTCAGTGCCTCTAACTCACCGTGCAGGACCAGCAGCCGTTCACGAAAAGCGTCGTCGTCCATCTCCAAGCCGGGGGCAACGCCGACGTACGCGCCTGGGCTCAGGCTCCAGCTCTTGGCCTCGATCTCGGAGAGCGTAGCTACTCGGCACAGCCCCGGAATATCTCTATATGCAACGTCGGCCGACGGAGTTGCGCCGTTCATGGGGCCGAATAGCTCAAGGATCTTCGCCCGCGCCTCATCGCCGCCAAGCGTGAAGTCTGGTTCTTCACCTCGGTAGAGGCGAACGATGTTGGCCAGGAAGCCGAGTTGGCCCGGAGTCCAATCACGCTTGACAGGACCGGTGGGTCGGTGGATATGGCGAGCATCGAGGAACAAGACCTTGTCCTCACGCTCACTGCCAACCTTTCCGCGATCGAAGAACCACAGCCCGCATGGGAGTGAGACGGTGTAGAACATGTCGGGACCCACCGCCACCATCACGTCAACTGATCTCGACTCGACAAGTGCCTTCCGAATCTCTTGCTCGGAGCCCTTGGCGTCCGAGGCCGCACTAGACATCACGAACCCCGCCCGGCCGCGCGCGTTCAGCGACGAATAAAAGAGCTGGATCCAAAGATAGTTCGCGTTGTCGGTGCGGGGGAGGCCGAAGGGGTAGCGGCGGCCGGGGCCGACCTGGTCCTTGAGCCGCTCCTTATCTACGGCGTTTACGTTGAAGGGCGGATTGGCGAGGACGAAGTCGAACTTGCCCACCGCTTGGTGGGGGTCGTCGTAATAGCTGTTGATCTCGCCGCCGTGCTTGATGTCGCCTTCCAGCCCGTGCACGGCGAGGTTCATGCGGCACAGCTGGCCGGTAGCGTCGGTCTTCTCCACGCCGTAGATGGAGAGATGGCGTTGCGCGGCAGTTGAACCCCCATCCCCTGCCCCTTCCCCCTCCGCGGCACGATCATCCGCGCAAGGAGAAGGGGTCCTTTGGTGTTCGCTGACGAACCGCGCGCTCTGGACGAACATGCCGCCCGAACCGCAGGCAGGATCGAGAATGCGCCCGTGGTAGGGTTCGATGACCTCGACGAGCAGCCGCACGATCGGGCTCGGCGTGTAGAACTCGCCGCCCTTTTGCCCCTCGGTTCGCGCAAACTCGCCGAGGAAGTATTCGTAGACGCGGCCGAAGGCGTCGTAGCCGAGGTCGACCTTGATCTCGGAGAATGTTCGCAGGAGGTTTTTGAGCAGGGCGCTACCAAAAACGTTGAAGGTTTTTGGAAGGGTGCCGGCGAGCTGAGGATTATCTCGCTCGACCGCCCGCATGGCAGCGTTGACGTTCTCGCCAACGTTGGCGCCCTCGGGCAAGCTCAGCAACGTATCGTAGCGGGCCTCAGGGGCGAGATACACGACGCCGGCGGCGTGATAGCGCTTGGGGTCGTCTGGGTCGACGGTCCGCCTGCCTGAGCCGCCTTGGGCCTCGATCTCTTGCCGGACCACTTGGAAGCGGGCCTCGGCAAACCGGAGGAAGATCAGACCGAGGATAGGCTGGGAGTATTGCGCCGCGGTGAGACCGCTATTCGCGCGAAACTGGTCGGCTGCTTCCCACAGCTTCTTCTCTAGGCTCTTCGACGCCTGGTCCGTCTCCCTTGGGGCAATCCACTGCACAAGGGTGATTATAGGGGATTCACGGCGGCTCGGTCAAGGAACCCTTCGGGCCGCTCAACCGGGGACCGAGAGGTTCTTGAGGACCTCGAGCGGTGCGGACTGTCCGGTTTCGAGATCTATCCAGCGCACGGCAACACCATACACGCCCGGTTCGACGGGAACATCAACGGTTGGGCTTAGGGTGAGATCAAGGAAGGCACGAGTCCGCATCTTCGGGATGACGGGCTTTCTCAGCTCGTGGGGGAGGGGTTGGAGGAGGAGTTCGAGACGAGCGTTGGATGGGATGGGCTCCGGCTCGCTGGCGAGTCGAATCGCGCCTGGGATCGCGGTTACCGACACGGCACCGTTGGGAGGTACCCACGGCCCGGCGGGCGGGGCAAAAGACGCGGGTAGCGATGCACCAGCTTGGATGCGCTTACCGGCAAGGGCGGTGAACAGCGCGATCGCTCTTGGGTGATATGCCTCCCCCGTTGTGGGTTGAATCTTCACTTGGGAACCGGCGTAGCTTTGCCACTTGGCGTGGGTTTGAGCGTCGAGTTTGCGGTAGGCACGGGCGGCTTCGGCGAATACGCTTCGCATGGACATCTGGGCGGGAGACTTAGGGTCGGTTGGCTTGACTCGGGGTCGCGCCAGCGTGCCGTACTTCGAGTCGACAAAGACGACATTGCCAGCATGTCCACTGAGTGCTTCGCTGAGGACGGACATTTGAACGCGGGCCATGGAGCAATGATCGGTTCCTCGTGCGGGTTTCAAGAGTCCGGTTCGTGCTTGGTTCGTGCATGGTTCGTGCATGTTTTATGTTTGGGGGATGTGACTCTGCCACAATTGTCCTACCGATGAAGGACACGATCGAAGCCCTGTTCAACCTACCCGCCGCGGAGCTCCCGGAAGACGCCGAAGCCACCTTTAGCATGTTCCTCGAGAAGCTGAACGCCGGCGAGGTTCGCTCGGCGGAGCCCGACGCGACGACCCCCACCGGGTGGCGGGTGAACGAGTGGGTGAAGAAAGGCATTCTCCTCGGATTCCGCATCGGCGCCATTGAGAGCTTTGGCGGACAGTTCTTCGACAAGCACACTTACCCCGTCAAGCCGATGACCCTCGAGGATCGCGTGCGAGTGGTACCAGGGGGCAGCAGCGTCCGAACGGGTGCCTATCTGGCGCCGGGGGTGGTTTGCATGCCGCCGATGTACATCAACGTCGGCGCTTACGTGGGCGAGGGCACCATGGTTGACTCGCATGCGTTGGTCGGCAGCTGCGCGCAAATCGGAGCGCGAGTGCACCTGAGCGCGGCGGCGCAGATCGGCGGCGTCTTGGAGCCCATCGGTGCGATGCCCGTCATCATCGAGGACGACGTGATGGTCGGCGGGAACTGCGGGGTCTACGAGGGGACGATCGTCAAGCGACGCGCGGTGCTCGGCAGCGGAGTGATCCTCACCCGTTCGACTCCGGTTTACAACGTGGTCACCGGCGAGGTCCACCGCGCGACCGATGACCGGCCGCTGATCATTCCCGAGGGCGCGGTCGTGGTCGCAGGCAGCCGGGCAATCGGCTCGGGACCGGGTCAGGAGTGGGGGTTGTCGCTATACACCCCGGTCATCGTGAAGATTCGCGACGAGAAGACCGATGCCAAGGTCCAACTTGAGGACTTCTTGCGATAAGATGTAGCCATGGCCGATCCGAATGATGTCAGCGGAACTAAAGCCGCGCGCTCCCTGCTGGGCCGCCGCGGTGTCGATCTCACCTACGCCGACCTTCGCGTGCTTCACGGCGTTTGCTACATTCGCGGAACCGTCAGCGCCGTCAAAGGTGGCGGCGTCACGGACATCAAGTCAGAGATCGAGCACTGTGCAAGGCTCCTTCGCCAAAAGCCGGAGATCCGCGACGTGGTGATCGATTGCCGTTACCGAACGTAGGATCTAGAGATGATTGCCGCGCTGCTCGCCCTCACCATGTCTGCCCATACGCTCCACGACTTCACCATGCCCGACATCGAAGGCAAAGATGTGAAGCTGTCGAAGTTCAAGGGCCAGGTCGTTCTGGTCGTCAATGTGGCCAGCAAGTGCGGCATGACCCCGCAATACGAAGGGTTGCAGAAGCTGTACACCGAGCACAAGGCAAAGGGCCTTACGGTTCTTGGCTTTCCGGCCAATGAGTTCCGCGGGCAGGAGCCGGGCACGAACGCCGAAATCAAAGAGTTCTGCACCGCCACCTACGGCGTCACGTTCCCGATGTTCTCAAAGATCGTGGTGAAGGGCGAGGGGATCCACCCGCTTTATCAGTGGTTGTTGGAGACGGGCCCACGCAAAGACGACATCGAATGGAACTTTGCCAAGTTCCTGGTTGGCAAGGACGGCAAGGTCATCGCCCGGTTTACTCCTCAGACCAAACCGGACGATCCTGCACTGCGCAAGGCGATCGAGTCCGCCCTGGCCGCGAAGTAACTACTGCTTCGGCTGGAGCTCCATGAACACGATCCGCGGGGATCGCGGTCCGACTTCGTCCTCGATGCCGCACACGATGGCCGCGTAGATCTTGCCCGCACCGAAGTTGAACGTGGCTTGCGGGGTGATCTCGAACTCGGTTCCGCTGATGCGCGCCACGAACGTTTGGTTGCCGCTATCGATGAGGGCGGTGTTGTTTCCGCCGAACTCGATGTTCTGCACGTTCGTCAGCGGATTGTCATCCGGATTGCGGAAGTCGATGGCGGGCGTGTCGAAGCCGGGGCTCGCAATCAACGCGTGAATAATCACGAGGCGAGCCTTTTCGCCGTTCGGCTTGCTGCGGTCGACTTGGAATGAGAACGTCTGCAACCGCTTGTTGAGCTCGCCAGCCGGATCGACGAGACCCATAGCCGTCGTGAGCGTGCTGGTGTCGCGGGTCAGGTTCTGCGTCGTCACGTCCCCATTCTCGGGAGCTCCATCCGGCTCGATGCGGACGTCGTAGTCTCCAGGCTCCACCGAGCGGAAGGTGGTCACCGCGCCCGAGCGGGGCGAGGAACTCAGGTACGGCACGTTGTTGCCCAACTGAATGTTGTTCAAGAACGCGTCCAGCGCATCTCCATCGGGGGACGCATTGATGAATGCGACCACGGGATCCGGAGCCTGCAGCGAGTTGGTGTTAGCGCCTCCGCATCCGAACACGACGGCTATCGCCACCAGACCTGAGATAATCCGAATCTTGCTCATAGGAGTCCTAACCATACCCAGTTAAGACGGGTTAGGGGGCGAATCTGACTCACTCGTTCGGCGTACGGGCCAGCAGATGGAGGTCGAGGGCCTCATAGCAGAGTGGGCATCCCAGCAGTGAAGTTTGCACGTATTGCTCGTTCGTCCAGCCGCAATGAGGGCACACGCCGTTCTGACGCCGATGCCGGTGAAACCCGCTCAAGAATGAACTTGGACGCACCTCGGCAAGCAACCGATCCGCGCATCCAGAGCAAAGAAAGCCGCCGCGTTCGCGGCGGCTTTCCACTCGTAAGGTGGCGATGCCTCCGCACCGCCGGCAGCGCTCCATGGTCTAGAAGGGAACGCCGCTGTGGGTCGCGGCCTTGAAGCGCTCCATCAAGTCGAGCGTGACCTGACCGGGTTTTCCGCAGCCGATCGCGGTGCCATCGAGCGAGACGAACGGAATGACCTCGGTGGCCGTGCCCGTGAAGAACGCCTCATCGGCGCAGCGCACATCGAAGACGGTCAGGAAGTCTTCGCGGACTTCGTAGCCAGCCTCACGAGCGAGATCGATGACCGTGTCGCGGGTGATGCCCTTCAAGATGCCGCACGAAGGATGCGGCGTGCGAATCACCTTGTCCTGAACGAGGAACAGGTTGTTGCCAGTGCCTTCGGCGACATAGCCCTCGTGGTTCAACATGAGTCCATCGCCGGTTCCTTGGC
Organism: Fimbriimonadaceae bacterium; assembly: GCA_024710805.1. Classification (GTDB taxonomy): domain Bacteria; phylum Armatimonadota; class Fimbriimonadia; order Fimbriimonadales; family Fimbriimonadaceae; genus JANJUB01. Next base: position 11,029 of record JANJUB010000049.1, read on the forward strand.
GGTTGGCGATCTGCTTGGCCATGATGTTCGAAGCATATCGGCCGATGCACTTCACGCGTGGGTCCAGCGAGTCTGCGGGAATCGTCCGGATGGGCGAGAGGTTGCAGCTGAGGCCGATCTCGTACTTCTCCGGACCGTATAGCGCAAGCGCGGAGATCATCACCATCACGTTGGCGGGGGTGATGCCCTTCGGGTCGAGCCCAAGGCCGGTTCCGCGGGTGACGTTGAGCCGGATATAGCCCTCGCTCATGTCGGCTTGGCGGCATGTGTCGAGGACGATCGCGCGTAGCTCGTCGTAGCTGTGCGGCATGTCGAACCCGAGATAGCCGATGCCGTGATAGAGTCGCTTCAGGTGCTCATCGAGCTTGAACACCTTGCGGTGGTACATCCGAATCCCCTCGAAAAGTCCGTCTCCGTAGAGGTGCGCGTGGTCCGCCGCGCTGACGACTGCTGACTCGAGCGGCATAACCGTCCCGTTGATCCAGGCGAGCTTAGGCATAGCTCATTCTACCGGTTCAGCCGGTCATGGCTCGGCTTGGTACGGGTTGGAGCGGGGTGCTCGGTTGGCTCGAGGCTCCCCCTCGCCTCGCTTGCGGGGAGAGGGGGTTGGGGGGTGAGGGGAACTCGTGGGGCCCACGAGCTGGGGGCTCGCGATCGCGAACTCCTAGGCTGCGACGGAGCGCGCCCTCCCAGATAAAGCCATCCCGGATCCCGTGAAACCATGAGAACAGCGGTCGGACTCGTACCGGCATCGCCCAACGATCAGCGAGCCCTGATCCGTCCACCCACCAGCCTCCGCCCGTCGACTCCCACGAACTTACCGTCCTGGCTGAGGCCGAGGAGTTGGGGAAGCTTGAGTTTGCCCAGGCTCTTTCCCGTCTTCCCATCGAGCAACTCATCGCCGGCGAGGACGTTGCCCCCGACCCACTTGCCCGGCTGCTTACTGGCGGCTCGCCACCGAACCTTGCCCGTCTGCGGGTCGGCGCAGATCATGCCCGTGAAGTTGCTGTTGCCGTAATCGTCCGCCTTGCCATCGAGACTGAGGATGCCGTGCTTGCTAATGTCGGTGACGTAGAAGAACTTTCCCGGCACGCGGGTGAGATCGGATCGAAAGACCCCAGTGCAATACCGGCCACGGTTTGAGGCTTCAAACACCGCGAAGGCTCCGGTTTCAGGATTGCCGACGATGCCGTCAAACTTCATTGCGTAGTCCGACAGGTGAACTCGCTTGAGTTCCTGAAGCGTGCGAAGCGCGACATCGACCACGCCTTTCTTGTCGTTGGGGTGTCGGCCTTCTTCGCCGATGATGAACAGCCAGCGCTTCGGCGTGGCCCAGATCGGTTCCCCCACCGGTGCTCGCAGCGACTCGGTGGCACCGTTCCGAAGGCTTTCTTGCCACATAACCTCGCCGGTTACCGCGTCGGTGTAGGTCCGGCTTTGAAGTTTCTCATCTCGGGTCATTACCAGTCGTCCAACTCGCTCGGGCCAACCCTTCACGGTCGAAAGATGCTTCCCAGTTGCGACCTCATAGGTGTCTCCGGTCGACGCCCTGGTGGTTGGGTTGCGTCGGTGGACGGTCGTGAGGCCGAGTCCGCAGTCGATCTGGGGATTGAAGCTGCCCACGCCCATGGGCACGACTTTGCGCGTGCGGGGGTCGAACCGGAAGATGCGCCACGTGTTGCCATCGAGCGAGTTCCACATGACCGCGCCTGACTTTGGATCATAAAGTGCATAGGTAGTGGCGTTTCCCACGACCCGCGGCTGGGTAGCTTCTGGCGGCAGCGGAACCCGCCACTGCACTTCCGCGCTTGGCCCCGCGGCGAGAAGCGTGATCAAAGCAATCGCGGCGTTCATGCTGCTTTAGGATACGTCACGCTCGCAAGAGTTACAAGCATCTGGAGCGCGGGGCCTCGTCCCACCCTCGCGAGACTCTAAACCCCCGCCTACCCGGGCGAAATGCCTCCAATATCACGGAGCGTCTGGGTGGGTTCGTCCCCAGACAGACGCCCGAGCGCGCAGACCCTGAGGCTGCGGGTTGCATTCGTCCCCGCAGTCCGACCGGGACACACTGGCGGGACAACACAACCGCCAGCCTCAGGGATAGGTAGAACCGCCTAGAACTCGAGCCCGCAGCTGGCGCGAATCGCGTCGAGGCACCGCATGTTGCCCAACGTGTCCTCGATCGACATGTACGGACACTCCCCGTCCGCCAAGAACGAAGCCACCGCGTCCGCCTCATGAGCGTACAGCTCGGCCGTCGTGCAGCCCAGCGAGAACGTCTCGACATCCCCGCCATGCCGATGAAGTGTCATCAACGTTCCCTGCGGCGACTTCCACGGATCCTGCACGTGGATGAACCCGTCGTCGCCATAAACCGTGGCGTCGTTGCGCATCGGCAGGTGCATTCCACTGGCGATGGTGGCGACCATCCCGCCGGGGAAGCCGAGCATGCCCGCACCATAGGAGTCATAGCCGCGGTCGAGATTGGCGACGTACTCGACGCGGTTCGGCTCTTCGCCAGCCACCATCCGCGCGAACGAGACGCAGTAGGTGCCCACGTCCATGATGCCGCCCCCGCCCTGGGTTGGCTCGTTTCGGAAGTTGCCCGCGTCGGGATTCGAGCCGTAGCTGAACTCGGCAGTCACCGCGCGTACGGTTCCGATCGCGCCCACGCTCAGCAGGGAGGCTAGCTTGCGCGTTTGGGGCGAGCACCGATACATGAACGCCTCCATGAAGAACACCCCCGCCTCGCGTACGGCGGCGATGGCGGCTTCGGCTTCGCCCGCATCGAGGGTGAACGGCTTTTCGCAGAGGATGGCCTTGCCGGCTCGGGCGGCGGCGATGGTCCACTCGGCGTGGAGGTGGTGCGGGGTGGCGATGTAGACCGCTTCGACCTCCGGGTCGTCGAGCACAGCTTGGTAGCTGCCATAACCGCGGCCGCCCCATTGGGCGGCGAACGCCTCCGCGCGGTCAAGGTCGCGCGCGCCAGTGGCGACGAGGCGACCGGTCTTCGAGGCCTGCAGCCCCGACGCGAAGGCACCCGAGATCCGCCCCGCGGTGATGATTCCCCAGTTCAATGGCATGAGGTTATGTTAGCCCGGGCGAGAGGGCGTGGGCGGCTGGGTGGGTTCGTCCCCAGACCAGAGTCGCGGTGGCTCTCCCTCCCCAACCTCTCCCTCTCGCCGGAGCGAAAGGGAAGGGCTATCGCGTCGTTGGTTTGCATCCGTTGCCCGGGTAGCCGCAGGTTTCGAGTTCGAGCAAGCGAGAACGAGGCCCTGCGGGAAAGCGCGTCGGGACGAGCCCACCGACGACCTCAGGGGATGATCATCACGATCACGAGGCGCGAGGGTGGTTCGTACCTCGCGTCTGAACGGGCTTTGCTAGACGGATCGGCCCCGCCACACTATGGCGGGCTATCGGCTGCATCCTCATCCGTCCATCATACAGCGTCTCCAAGGACATGTCAAGGTGATCCACGGGGCGCGGCAACCGGGCGCCTGGCGCTCTCGGGCGGGCAAGAAAGTATCCTGCCCTTCGCGACGGTCCTTCACCGATCTTCCTCCTTGACCCGCCTCCCGACGGGCCGGGACTCGGAAGCTCTCGCCGGAGCGAAAGGGAGGGAACCCCGAGCCAACCTGTGCCAACCGGTACCCCCGCGGAACTCGATATAATCCGCCCATGTCCCGGATCCCCGATCCCGATGCCTACTTCGCCGAAGTCGTCGACAAGTACAGCGAGCACGTCAACCCCTACCTGGCCAAGCTCCTCTCCTTCGCCGGATTCGGCGTCGAGGTGTATGGCGAGGGCTGCTACATCGAGGACCACGAAGGGCGCCGCTATCTCGACTGCCTCGGCGGCTACGGCACCTTCGCCCTCGGCCATCGCCATCCGAAGGTCGTCGAAGCCGTCAAGAACCAGCTCGACTCGCTCGGGATGAGCGGAAAGGCGTTCTTCAGCAAGCCCGCCGCTGACCTAGCCGCGGAACTCGCCAAGATCGCCCCCGCCGGGCTGCAATACACCTTCTTCAGCAACTCCGGCACCGAAGCCGTCGAGGCCGCGCTCAAGTTCGCCAAGGTTGCCACCGGGCGGAGCCGTATCGTGTCGACCATCGGCGGCTATCACGGCAAGACGCTGGGCGCTCTCGCCACGACCGGGCGCGAGAAGTACCGCAAGCGCGTCGAGCCGTTGATGCCGGGCGTCGAGTTCATTCCATACGGCGACGCTTCGGCAGCGTTCGCGGCGATCGACGATCAGACGGCCGCATTCATCGTCGAGCCGATCCAGGGGGAGGGGGGCATCCACGTGCCGCCAGACGGTTATCTGCGCGGGATTCGCGAGGCGTGCGATCGCACCGGCGCGCTGCTGATCGCCGACGAAGTGCAGACCTGCATCGGGCGCACCGGCGCGATGTTCGGCTGCGACCACGAGGGTGTGTCGCCCGACATCATGACCCTCGCCAAGCAGCTCGGCGGCGGCGTGATGCCGATCGGCGCAACGATGGGAACGGCCGCGGTGTGGGAGAAGGTGTTCAGCGAGAATCCGTTGATGCACACCTCGACGTTCGGCGGCAATCCGCTCGCGTGCTCAGCGGGACTGGCGGCAGTCCGGGTGGTGCAGGACGAGGATCTGGTGGCTCGCTCACGCGATCGCGGCGCACTGATGCTGGAACTTCTGCGCGAGATGCAGCATCGTCATACGGACTTGGTCGCCGACGTTCGCGGCAAGGGCCTGATGATTGGCGTCGAGTTCGCGATGGACGAGGTTGGCGAACTGACTGTCGCTCAAATGCTGAAGCGCGGCATGTGCGCGGCGTACACGTTGAACAACCCTCGCGTGATTCGGCTCGAGCCCCCGCTGATCATCAGCGAAGGCGAGGTTCGCAAGGCGGTCGAGATTCTCGATGGCGCGCTGACCGAAACGAGCGAACTGCTGGCGATGCTGGCGTAGCCGCGATCAGCCACAATAGGTGCCTGTGCGTGTACTCACCGATCAGACCTATGCAGTTGCCGACGGCGTCGACCTGAGGTTCGACCTCTTCCGCCCGGATTCGGACGACATCCTCCCCCTGGTCGTGGTGCTCCACGGCGGCGGCTGGATTTCCGGTAGTAAGGAGGATAGCCGCGATCTGGCGATCAGCCTTGCCCATCAAGGATTCGCCGCCGCATGCCCGGGCTACCGGCTTGCTCCACTCCACCCTTATCCGGCGGCGGTAGAGGACGTTCGCGGCTTCATTGAGTTCGCGCGCGACCATGCTGCCGACTGGGGAGTCGACCCGAATCGAATCGCAGCCCTGGGCAACAGCGCGGGCGGCCATCTCGCGGCCATGGCCGGCGTTTCGGATAACCCGAGCCAGCTGGCGAATGCGGTCGTCGATCTCTGCGGAATCGCCGATCTCACTCGCCCGCGGGAGCAGCATCACATGATCGCCTGGGGGTTCTTGGAGCAGTTCATGGGCGTGCCCTACGACGGCCACGAGTCCACCTATCAGGCGGCAAGCCCGTTGTGGCAGCTCCGCTCAGCTCTGCCTCCGTTCTATGTGGTCCACGGCGAAGCCGACGACGTGGTTCCGGTTCAGCAAAGCGACACGTTGGTGGCTGCGTTGCGACGCCTGGAAGTGCCGGTCGAGTATCTGAGGATTCCCGGCGAAGACCATAGCTTCTCGCGCGGCTCGTTCCCGATGATCGAGCGCGGCTACGTGTCTTTCCTGCGCGAGAAGTTCGGTGTCTCGTAGAATCGGCGTATGCGGGTTGTGCTGATCGGCTACGGCAAGATGGGGCGGATGATCGAATCGCTCGCGCCCGAGGCGGGAATCGAGATCGTTGGCGCGGTGGACGACTCCGGTAGCCCCTTGCCTGAGGAGTTTGATGTCGCAATCGAGTTCACCGAGCCAACGGCGGTTTTGGGCAACGTTCGTCGCGTGGCCGACGTGGGCGCTGACCTCGTTATCGGCACCACCGGTTGGGCGTCCGAACTCGATCAGGTGAGGCAGATCGCCGAGGAAACGGGCATCGGCATCGTGTACGCGGCCAACTTCTCGGTCGGGGTGAATCTCTTTGAGCGGATCGTGCGCGAAGCTTCTCGCCAGTTCGCGGACCACGCGGAGTACGAGGCTTGGGCGTACGAGATGCACCACTCGGCGAAGAAGGACGC
>JANJUB010000065.1 GCA_024710805.1 Fimbriimonadaceae bacterium
ACGCCTTGTCCCACCGGAGCAGGCCAAGAGCCCGATGGCGATCCTTTCATCTTGTGCGCCGGCCGTCTTGAAGTAAACAAGAACCAGCTTGCTCTGATCGCGGCATGTCGGATGATCGGCGTTCGACTTGTCCTCGTTGGAGCAGAGTTCGACTCCTACTACGGGAAGCTCTGCCGATCGATCGCTGATCAGAGCGTGGAGTTCCTGGGACAGCGCCCGAGGGAGGAGGTCAGAGAGTTGATGGCAAGAGCGTCCGTTCATGTCTTACCGAGTTTTGCCGAGACACCGGGCTTGGCGAACTTGGAGGCAATCGCGCAAGGCTGTCCGCTCGTCTGCTCGAATCGTGGTGCGGAAAGGGAGTACTTCGCGGAAGACGCGCTGTATTGCGACCCGTTGGATCTCGGCTCCATTGCTGAGGCCATCCAATCGGCAATGAAACTAAACAGGGCAGTCAGGCCGCGGGGTGCGGTCTCTTGGGAAACGGTCGGTCGTATGACGGCCGAAGTCTATCGCGAAGTGCTGTCGGGCCATCCAGATCGGAGCGGCGATTTTTCGAGGAGAAGTAAGTGATGAAGGTTGTATGGGAAGGGTCGTTCTTTGTCTGGCATAGCTTGGCGCACGTCAACCGCGAGTTGGCTTCACGGCTGGCCAAGCTCAAGTCCGTTGATGCCATCAAGCCGAGTGAGCGGGATCTAGGGTCAGCGCCTGTCTTTCCGGGTGGCAAGCAACTCAAGTCGTTGGTGAAGTCCGTGAAAGGACCAGCACTCTCGATACGGCATGCCTTCCCGCCGAACTTCACACCCAACGACGGACCGGTCGTGCTGATGCAGCCGTGGGAGTTTCTCCGCGCACCGGAGGAGTGGGTCCAGGCGGTTCGACAGGGCGCGGTTCAGGAACTCTGGTGCAACTCGAACTTCACCCGCAACGGCTACGTGCAGAGCGGAGTGCCAGCAGAGCGGGTGCGCGTCTTGCCCCTGGGCTTCGACGAACGCGTATTCAACGTCGACCAGCCGCGCACGCCCTATGATCCAGGGTCCGACGGAGCCGAGTTCACCTTCCTCTACGTCGGCGGGACGATCGAGCGCAAGGGCATCGACATCCTCATGCGCGCGTTCTTGGAAGAGTTTCGGCGATCGGATCGAGTGCGCCTTATCGTAAAGGATTCAGGCACTAAGCATGTCTACATCCACATTAACCAACGGGAACCGATCCTCAAAGTCGTCAAAGATCCCAACGCGCCGAGGGTCACGTACATCGAAGACGACCTCTCGCCTCAAGAGTTGTCAAAGCTGATGCGCTCCTGCGATTGCATTGTGCAACCGTACCGGGCAGAAGGGTTCTGCTTGCCGGTGCTAGAGGGGATGGCCTGCGGGCTCGCTCCGATCGTCACGTTTGGCGGGCCAACGGACGACCTCGTCCTTCACTCGTGCGGTTGGAAGGTGGCGAGCCAGCGGGTACAGATCGCCCAGCTGCCGGGGCTAGAATCGAGGGACGACCAAGGTTGGCTGGAGCCGGATCAGGCTGACGTACAGCGCGCGCTGAGAGAAGCCTTCGAGAATCCGAAGCTGACGATCGAAATGGGACAGAACGCGGCGCAGATTGCGAAGCTGTGGGGCTGGGACTCGGTAGCCGCGGATTACTCTCGGCGGATCGCAGAACTGAAGGAGCGATCGAAGACTCCCCATGCGATAGCCGCGAAGCGGGCAGTGCGTCAAACACTGTCCTGCTGCATGATTTCTAAGAATGAGGAGCGGTGCATCGGAGAGGCACTGGCGAGCGTCAAGGACTTCGTCGACGAACTCATCGTGACGGACACGGGCTCCACCGATCAGACGGTGGAAATCGCCAAGGCGCATGGAGCGATCGTCCGGCACTTCAAATGGGTCAACAGCTTCTCGGCGGCGCGGAACGACTCGACCCAAGACGCAACGGGGGACTGGATCCTGTGGATCGACTGCGACGACACCGTGTCCCCTGAGACGATGGCGGCCGTCCGCGCCGCGATCGATGACGCTCCGGACGAGGTGTGGGGGCTTGTTCTACCTGTTCGCTTCAACGACGGCACGCAGGTCGACCATGTCAAAGTCTATCGAAACAAGCCCGGCCTTCAGTGGCAATACCGGATTCACGAACAGATCTTGGGGCCGATCCGGCAGATGGGCGGCGAGATCGGGCACATCAACGGGGTGCACGTGCTCCACAAGAACTACGACACGAGCCCCGAGGGTCAGGCGGCTAAGCGCAAGCGCGATTGGAAGCTCCTGAATCTGGACCTGAAAGAGAATCCGGATCACCCGTTCGTGCTGTTCAACTGTGGGATGACCGCGCAAAACGTGGGGCAATACAAAAAGGCGATTCCCTTGCTGATTCGGTGCCTGGAACTCTCCACTCCCGCAGATTCCATTTACCGGAAGACCTATGATCTCCTTGCCCTGTCGTACATGGGTTTGAAACAACGTCAGAAAGCACGGGAGACGTTCCTTGCGGGCCTCCATGTCCTACCAGGCGATCCGGAGATGCTCTACCACCTCGCCCAACTCGAGCATGAAGACGGAAATCTCCAACGCGCTGCCGAACTCTACCGGGCAATCGACCCGGCAGTAGTCGCTTGGGCATACACCTCGTTCGACCATGGACTCCTCGGCTTCAAGCGGTTGCACAACCTCGGAAACGTGGAGTTGGAGCTTGGCAACTACCCTGCGGCAACGGAGTCGTTCCTTGCTGCGTTGAGGGACCGGCCGGAGCACACGGTTTCGGCCATGAGCCTCTTCCATGCGGCTCTCAACGAGCACGATGCCGACACGGCCAAAGCGATGCACAACCATGTCTTGCAAGTCGAGGATTTCTCGTGGAACTGGATCGAAATGCTCAAGCACATTGTTCCAGACCTCGAACCGCACCTCCGCCAGATTCTGGTGGGTCGGCCGGACTCGGTTCCCGTGCGGCTGGAACTCAGTCGACTTCTGCTGGCTGCTAGGCGCGAGAACGAGGCTGGGCCCCACCTGCAACTCCTCGCGACTCAAGGCGTCGCGGAAGGGGCATTCCTTCTGGGAAGGAGCGCGCAGAACCAGGGCAACAAAGCAGAAGCAGTCAAATGGCTCAGACGCGCTCTGGAACTGAGTCCTGGCCATGCGCAGACAATCGCCGAGATTGCGAGGCTTGAAGATGGATAAGTCTACAATTCCAAGTAGCGGTCCGGAACACTGCTAGGGCAAACCACCAACAGTCCTGTCCCCATCCCAGTTTGGGACTAACCTATTCCTATAGAGCCATCGCGCAAAAGCGTCATTTCGGGTAAACACGCACACTACTTGAGCAGACTTCACGCAGACTGTCACCGTCCTTTGCCCGTCTGGAGACACAAACACATCTCCCTCAGAATTGGGCGACACTATGCTCCCACCATCCGCTACATCTCCGACTGCCGTCCACGTCTTACGCAACTGCTGAGTCAGAAGACCAATATTATCTGCACTAAACACGCTAACTGACCTAACAGGTACGACATTACACCAAGCATCACTTTCTACCGATTCAAGTTCCACAAGCTTCGCAAATTCATTTAAGTGAGATGGATGATGACCCCTAGGAAGTACAAGCAACAAACACACAACTAACAGACTTCCTGCCAAAACAAACATCGACTTCTTATGAACTCGCCAGCCGAAAACAACTCTGAAACTGGACTCACTCACCCCCGACCCCCCGAACATCGGGACACCTGCGTTTCTTTGTCGGCTTGGTACGCGGTTCTTCCCATACTTTGTCCTTTGCCCAACCCGGTGCGGAAGCAGTCAGTCTTAGCCAAGAAGGTTCTAGACAACAGTCCCATTCCAACTTGACCGAGCGCTTATCGGTACCCCTCCACGAACCTGCATATGGATTGAGCTGAAACGCGCCTTGAGGCGTCCAAGCAGTATAAACTTTGCCGAGCCCGGCCCACGGTGGCATAGGAGGTGGATAGCCCCATTTGGCTATTGGTTGGTCCTTTCTCTGAAGAGCAGAAAAGCTAGCGGTTATCGACATAGAACCTCTTGTGCAAGCAAACGTGTTTGGAGGAA
>JANJUB010000099.1 GCA_024710805.1 Fimbriimonadaceae bacterium
CGTGTCCTTCATGGACTACGATCTGGGCTACATCGACCTCGAAGAGAAATGTCTCCAACCCTTGGATAACCCCTTCTCAGTCATCAAGGTGTAACCTATGTGTCCGGAACGTTTTGTTACCCATGTGTCCGGTATGGACACAAACAACAATGGCGCCCCGGGCGGGAATCGAACCCACGACCAACCGCTTAGAAGGCGGTTGCTCTATCCGCTGAGCTACCGGGGCGGACGATTCAAGATACCCGCCGGATTCAGCGGGTGCCCAGGAGACGGCGCAGGTCGGGCAGGAGCCGCTCGGCCCACACCTGATAACCCGCTTCGTTCAGGTGCAGCGCGTCCGGCATGAGTTCGCCCTTCAGCGTGCCGCCCGGATTGGTGAACGATGACCCGTAGTCGCGGTACGTCACCTTCGGATGCGAGATCTTGGCCAACTGCTCGTTGATCTCCACGACCGCCTTGCGCATCGGATCGTCCGGCTGGGTGCCGCGTGGGAACACCGCGAGCAGCAACACCTTCGTCTCCGGCGTATCGCGATGAATCCGCGCGAGAATCTGCCGTATTCCGACGACCGTCTCCGCTGGCGTGTTCACCTTGTGGCCCACGTTGTTCGTCCCGATCATCAAGACGATGACCTCCGGCTTCTGAGGCAGCACCTCGCCGTGGGCGAACCGCCACAGCACATGGGGCGTGCGATCTCCGCTGTAGCCGAAGTTCTCGGCCTTGAACTCGGCAAGCGTGTTCGTCCAGAAGTGACGGCCCGCATCCTCCCAGCCCTGGGTGATCGAATCGCCCACGAAGGCCACGCGGTAACCTTTCAGTTCACGCTTGATCTTGTGGCGAGCCGCCCACCACGTTTCGTTCAGTCGGTCTGTCTCCACGTCAGGAATGTCGCCCGGAGGCACCGCCGCCCCGCAACCGGTAGCAATCGCCAAAAGAACCCAAGCCCATCGTCTGTTCATAGGAACCCCTCGCCGGGTCGGGCGTCGTATTCACAGTGAGACGACGCGAGGCCCTTCGCTCGTCATTATAACTGTAGATGTTCACCCAACTTGCCCTCGGCCTGTCCCTCATGGGGTCGGCATCCGTTACCCATGAGCACTCGAAGGCGGAGGTCTTGGCCGAACTTGCCTGGCAAGAAGCAGAACAGCAAGCCAAACTCGACCCGCGGCATCAGGCCGACATCGACGCCGACACCAAGCTCGGCAAGAACTACACCGAGCAAGTCGAGAAGGAGTTCAAGCTCTCCCAAAACGCGGCGTACATCGAGCGGGTTCAACGCATCGGTGCGGAAATTGCCGCCATCGCCCGCAAGAACCAGGTCACCGTCACCTGGGGCGACAAGCGCCTGAACCCCTTCGACTACACGTTCAAGGTGGTCGAGGACAAGGACATCAACGCGTTCTCGCTGCCCGGCGGATTTATCTACGTATACGAGGGGCTCATCCAGTTCGCAGAGACCGACGACGAACTCGCGGGCGTCCTCGCCCATGAAGTCGCGCACGCGTCCTTCCGCCACGTGGCGACGCTCCAGCGCGAGTCGGCCAAGCTCCAAAGCCTGACCTTGCCGCTGATTCTCATCTCGATTTTCTCGGGCAGCCAAACGCTCAGCGGCGTCGGCACTCTTGCCTCGCTCATCGGCATCGCCAAAGGAAGCGGCTGGAGCGTCGCCGCCGAATAAGCGGCCGACTACGGCGGACTGCAGTACATGCTGTACAGCGAGTATCAGCCCGTCGGCATTCTCACGTTCATCGAGCGGCTCGCCAAGGAGCAGCGGTTCATGGACCGCATCGACATGGGCATCTTCCGCACCCACCCGCCCTCCCGCGAGCGGGCGGAGCGGCTCGTTCGCCACCTGGGCGAGCGGAACATCCCGTTGCGAAGGTCGATGGCGTCGCTCGCCTATCGGGTCGTCCTACGAGACGCCGAGAATGGCCAGGTCGAGGCGGTGTTCGATCGGCGGAAGCTGATCACGTTCGCGGGGCCGGATGCCCGCCGCCGGGCCGAGGAAGCGGCGCTGAAGCTGAACGAGTTCTTCGACCAAGTTCCTGATCTGTTCGACGTGAGCGTGCGCTCGGGCAATGTGATCGTCGGCCGTCGCCAAGAGCTGTTCCGCGTGCGCCCCGAAGATGCGGCTGCCGCCAAAGTCTCGACCGAAGAACTCACCCGGCAAGCCTCGGCCGCGATCAAGCGATCGCTGTACCTGCTTGCCTACCGCGTCTGGGACGGGCGCTAGTCCCCCGTTCGGAAGTCCACCCGGCTGGCGATGATGCGCCCCGCCTTATCGCGCTTGTAGGTCACCCTAGCCCGCAGCTGCGGACGGATCGCCGCTCTGGTCGTGTTCTGGCCGTCGAGGGTGAACTTCGTCGCCGCGGTGTAGGTGATGTGCAGCACGCGATCAGCCTCGATATCGAACATGGAAATCTGACCATGGTGCCGGATCACGGTTCCTTCGAGGACCCCTTCGGCCTTGAGCGGTTCCAGCTTGGGAATCTTGCCCTTCGCTCCAGCGGGTTCCTTGGCCGTGACCGCAGGTGCGGAATCGGTGAGTTCGGCGAGGAAGGTGTCCAGGGTAGGCAGGAGGCGACCCTTTGCCCAAACGACCTGCCCGGGCTCCAGATCGGTCAACGACGCAGCTTTGCCGCGAAGCTTGATCGCTGACTTGTCGGTGGCGCGATAGGAGAACTGGCTTCCGTCGTCGAACTTGAGCTTGAGGTACTTGGCGTCGATCGCCTCGATCGTTCCTTTCTTGAATGACTTGCGGGTGCTGTCGAGCCACGGCCACGTATTGCGGTCGGCCATCTCGCGCAGCTGAGGCGGATCGGCGTCGGTCTTGATGCGGCAGTGGACGGCGTCACCGGCCTTAAACACCTCGCGCTTGGTGGGTGCTTTCGCAAGCCAGAACTTCGTCTGGTAGGTGTCCTCGACGGCGAGCGGCTGCGTCCCCACCTGAAGGATGAAGCCGCGCTCGGTCACTTCGACAACCTTCGCTTCAGTGAGCAGCGTCTCCGCCGAGACGGCCCCTACGAAGAGCATCATAAAACCCACAACGATGCCACGCACCCAAACCATGCCTATAAATTAGCGCAATCCAGGGCATTCTCCTGCTTCGGTATGCTGAAATTTGTAAGAAGACTCATGAATGAGGAGACCTTTCTCTCGCAACGGCAAGCCGATTGGCAGCGGCTGATGACGCTGACCGACCGCGCTTCGCTGATGCCGGGCCGGCTCCCCAGCCATGAACTTCATGAGTTCGTCCACCTCTACCGCCGGGTCAGCGCCGACCTTTCGCTGGTGCGTACGCAGTCGACCAACCAAGCCCTCACCGAGTATCTGAACGACCTGGTGGGTCGCGCTTACGTTGTGCTCTACCGTCCTCAGCGCCAGCCCTTCCGCGAGGCGTTGGTCGCCGGGCTGACGGCCTTCGCCGAGACGGTCCGCCGGTTGCGCTACGCCATCCTCGCGAGTCTGCTCGTTTTCGCGGCGGGGGTTGCGTTCGTGCCGATCGCCTTGGCGATTCGGCCGGACCTCAGACCCCACTTGATTCCTGAGCAGGACGAGAACTTCCAGAAGTGGAAGCACGGCGATATGGACGTTTACGGGCTGGATCAGGCTCTGGCCGCCACCGCCGGTTATTCGAGCAACAATCCCTTGGTCGCGGTGGTCACCGGGGCGCAGGCGGCCGGCACCTTCGGAATCGGCACGAGCCAGATCATGTTCAACAATGGCCTGCTGCTGGGCGCGCTGGCCACCGATCTCGCCGAAGTCGGCCGCGTGGGCTACCTGATTCTCCACGTGACTCCGCACGGCGCGACCGAGATCACCGGCTTCATTCTCGCCGGAGGAGCCGGGTTCTGGATGGCGGCGGCGCTGATCAGTCCGGGGCGTCGTTCGCGTGGGGTTGCGCTCAAGGAGGCGGGCCGCGACGCACTCGTGATGCTTGCGGGTAGCTACGTCATGATGCTGATCGCGGCGCCGATCGAGGGCTTTGTCAGCTTCAACGCCGCGTTTCCGATGGCATTGAAGGTGCTGATCGCGGTCGGAAGCTTTGCCGCTTGGATGGCGTTCTTTGTGGGGTACGGGCGTAGGCCCGAGATGACGTCAGCCGCGGCGCTCGCGCCCGGGTAGCGTCGGCGTCTCCGGACGTTCGATCTCCGACTTACCCCGCTCGATCGCCGTCATGACGCGACCGACGACGCCCTCAAGTTGCCCGAGCACTTCGCGGGCGTAGGTGTCGGCACCGCGGCGAAGCTGCACTGCTTCCCGGTCGGCTTGGCTGCGAAGTTCTTCGGCCTGAGCCTTGGCGAGCTTGAGAATCTCGCTCTCGAGAACCATCACCTGCTGCTGGGCGCGCGCGTGCTCGACAATCTTCTCCGCCTCTGCACGGGCCTCGTTGATCAGCCGTTCGCCTTCTTTGCGAGCGCTATCGAGGGTCATCGTAGCGTCCTCACGCGCCGAATCGACAATGCGCTCCGACTCGCGAACCGTCTGCGCAGCTTGCTTCAGTTCCTGAGGCAACGTCGCCCGAATCTTGGCGATGATCATGTTGACCTCGTCTTTGTCGAGGCCCCAAACCATTCCCATGAAGCCCCGTGGGCGGTCCACGGTCAGCTCCTTCAGGTCTTCCAAGAGTCGCAGGATATCCAATCGGTCCTCCACGCTAGTCGTACCCCATTAAGACGAGCCTCGTCGTCGCAAGGCTTCGGCAACCATGTCCGCCACGGCCGGAGGTACCAAGCCGGTGAAATCGCCGCCGAGGAGCGCCACTTCGCGAACGATGCTCGAACTGAGATAGCTGTGCTCCCACTTCGTCATGAGCAGGACGGTCTCGATCTCCTCCGCCAACCGCCGATTAACCATCGCCATCTGGAACTCGTAATCGAAATCGGCCGTGGCTCGGAGGCCACGAACGATCGCCTTGGCATTCTTCGACCGAACGTAGTCGATGAGCAAGCCGTGAAAGAGCTCGACTTCCACACCGGGAAGATGGCTGGTACAGGCGCGCAAGGCCTCCACGCGCTCGTCCATCGTTAGGAAGGGAGCCTTGGACGTGTTGACGCCGACGCCGATGATTAGCCGGTCAAAGAGGCGAGCGGCCCGCTCGATCACATCGAGGTGGCCAAGGGTGGGTGGGTCGAATGAGCCCGGGTAAATGGCGATGCGATGCATAAGGGCTACGCCTTCGACCATGGTGCGCGGAAGAGGACTCGAACCTCCATGCCTTGTGGGCACTACCACCTCAAGGTAGCGTGTATACCAATTTCACCATCCGCGCACGGACGAGACAAAATTATACCGCACGCGACTCGGGCGCGAGAATGCGCAAGCCCTTGGGCACCACCGAAAACTCGATCGGCGTCCGACGCGTGACTTCGCCATCGACGGAGACCCGAACCGAGCGAGCGGTTCTCAGGTGACCTTCGTGGAAGGTGTAGGGGTGAACGTCGGCCATCTCCGTGTGGTCACCTCGCCTCAAACGGCGCACCAGTTCGATGAGACGACGGCGGTCTGTGGTCTCGAGCACGTAGGCAACCAGTTGCCCGCTCTCGAGCGAGGCGTTCGGAGTCAGCAGAAATGGACCCGCATGGTGGCGACCATTCCCCAACACGATCTGGATGGTCTTGATCTCAATGACCTCATCGTCGAGCGCCAGCTGGGCATAGAATGGCTTGATCCGCAAGTAGGCGCGGAGAGCCGCGCTGAGATAAGCGAGCTTTCCGACCCACCGCTTTGCGTGCGGGCAGAGGCTCCTCGACACCAGAGTGGAAGCGCCAACCGCCACGTGGTTGACGAAGTAGGCGTCATCGATCCGGCCGAGGTCGATTTCCCGGATCGCTCTGGCGGCGATCACATCGCACGCACCGCGGATATCCGAAGGGATGCCCAAGTCGAAGGCCAGCGCATTGCCGGTGCCCAGCGGAAGCAAACCGACATCGACGCCCGAGCCGCTGAAGAATGGCGCCAGTGAGCTGATCGTGCCGTCTCCACCGCCGATCAAGACGGTCTGAACTCCGGAAGCCCTTGCTTCCGCCCCGGCGGCCAACAACTCCCTTCTGCCTTCGACGAAGTACGAGTGCCGAATGCGAAGATCTCGACTTTCGAGCAGGGGTTCAAGCCGCGACCGCCAACGTTCGGCGCGCCGCGACTTGCGGTTAACGATCAGGCAAACGTCCAAAGAGGCTGATCTAGTTTCCGAAGAGTCGGAAACCGAACACCCCGCCGGTCAGCAGTCGATCCACCACGAAGAGCGTGTTGAAGATCGTGCCCAACTGGTTGTAGTCCGGAGTCTTCGTCGTCGGAACAAAGACCAGGTCTCCCGGCATCAAAAGGACGTTCTGCGAGATGTCACCCTTGCGGACGTAGTTCACGTAGTTCGCCTTGATGCGGAACAGTTGGTCGTCGGTGCCGGCCTTGCGGCGAATGATCAAGACCTCAGAGAACTTCGTTCGGTTGGGAATCTCGCCTCGAGCCATCGAGATCAGATCCGACAAGTACATCGGCTCTTTGTAGGGATACTGCCCCGGCTGAGCGATCGCACCCTGAATCTGGACGCGGTTCATCACTTCTTCCGGAACATAGAGCAAATCGCCGTCTTCAACCTCGTAGTTCTGCGACATGTCGTTCTTAAACAACATGGAGTGGAGATCGATCGGAATGACCTCACGCGATCCCGCACGGGTCAGCGTGGCGCGGCGCAAGTCGGCACGGTCGGGGTTCACGCCGCCGCCGCGGCTGAGCAGCGTGATCAGCGTATCGCCGGGGCGTAGATCGGGGAACGTGCCGCCATTGAGGACCATGCCGCTGACGCTAGCGCGCAGGGGCCGGTACCGGATGACAACCACGGAGACCTTAGGGTCTCGGAGTTTGAGGCGCTCCTTATAGATGTCGACCAGTAACGCCTCGACCTCGACGGTCGTCTTGCCGGCGACTTCGATTAGCCCCGCAAAAGGCGCACTAATGCGGCCGTCCGGCAGAACCGGCAAAATCGCATTGATCTGCGCTTCGTTGTAAACCGTGATCTGGATTTCATCCAGCGGACGCAGCCGATATTGGGTGAGGGTTTGGGCGATAGACACCACCCCCATCAATAGGGTTAGCCCTAGTAGCAATCCTAGCTTTACCAGTCTCATATCCAACCCATTTCTCGTCCCGCGCGATGCACTCGCGTGACTGCAAGTCATTCTAGCACATCCGAATTGTCGGCACGCAACCCACGCCTCTTCCCTTCTATGACGATGCAATACTCCCCTTTAGTCGGGAGATTCCTGTTTTCTTCGCCCGAAAGTAGGTGACCACGGATGATCTCCTGGTGGAATTTCGTCATTTCACGACAAAGCGCATACCTTCGATCGCCCAAAACCTCGGCCGCCAGTTTGAGCAGGGAGCCCACCCGGAACGGCGATTCGAACAGCACAAGCGTCATCGGCGAATCCGCAAAGGGCTGCAGTTCGGAACGAATCGCGCCTGGCTTTCGAGGCAGGAAACCCAAAAACGCAAACCGTTGCGCGTAGAATCCGCTCAGCATCAGCGCGGTGGTAACGGCACTTGGCCCGGGAATCGCGTCGATCTCAAAGCCTGCTTCTGACGCCAAGTCGACGAGTCTCGCTCCGGGGTCAGAAATTCCGGGTGCGCCGCCATCCGAGAGCACCGCCGCCGTCTGATCGCCGACCTCCTCGAGATAGGCACCCATCTTCCCGTCGGTCGTGTGCTCGTTCAGTACACGCATCGGGCGCCGCAGATTCAGCACCGATTGGAGCTTGCCGCTGACGCGGCTATCCTCGACCAGCCAAATCTGCGCCGAGGTCAGCGCCTCTACGGCGCGAGGGGAAAGATCGCCCAAGTTGCCGATGGGTGTGGCGACCAGGACGATCTTTCCCGCCATAGCTACTTTGGAGCCGGCTGAGTTCCGGCCTTGTCTTTCTCGGCCTTCTCGGCGGCCTCGGCTTCCTTACGGGCCTGCTCCTCCGCCTTCCGCTGCTCTTCGTCGAACTTATCCTTGTCGCGCTTGTCCAACGCCCATTGGTCGAGCACCTTGCGAATCTTCGCTTCTTGCTCCGCGTTCAGCACGTTGTTCTGTTTGAACTTCAGCAGCTTCGCCTGAATCTCCGTGTATCGGCGTTGGCCGTTCTCCTCGAAGTCGCTGGCAATCGACATGGCGGCTAACTCCAGATTGTCGGCCACACGAGCGCCGTCCTTCTGGCTCGCATAGAGGTCCGTGAGTTCAAGCCGGAGGTCTGCGCTCTCATTTTGCTGGAGCACTTCCTCAAGCACCTCGATTCGCTGGTCCGTCAGCTTCGCTTTGTCGGCATCGCTGGAATCCGTCCAGATCTGGTTGAACGCCCAGAACCGCGCCAACGGAGCAGCTCGAAGTCCCATGGGGTCGTCTGCCGCCGCTTGCGCCCGCTTCATGAACTCCTCGTACCTGACCTTGCGATCCGCCGGGCTCATCTTTCGCGATTCCTCACCCTGAGCGAACACGGTCAGATCGAAGAGCACTTCGTAGGCCGGGCTCTCCCACTTGACCAAGCCCTGCTGCTCTTTCAGCCCCTTGAGCTTCTCTTGCAGCGTTCCGGCGGCGCTGTCGCGCTGGAAGTCTTTCTTGTAGGTCACCTTCTTCTGTTCGAAGTCGGGCGGCAGTTGGCTGACCTTGGTGTCGAGGCGGACAATCGAGACACCGCCATCGCCGAGCGAGTACGGCCCCGAGACCACGCCCGGAGTCTGCTTCGCGATCGGGCCGTATGAGGCGTTCAATGCGATCGTCTTGCCGTCCACCTGGAACTCGTTGTCGCTCTTGGGCTTGTTCGGGCCAGGAGTGTCGTCGGTGTACTTGACCATCGCATCCTCGAACTTGAGGCCGCCCTTGATCTCGGCCATGATGCCCTCGGCTTTCTTGATCAGGTCCTCACCGGGGTGCAGGTCGTCCTTCAGGAAGATGCGCTTGCACATGTAGAGGTCGTAGAACGCCTTGACTGCCTCGTCGCTTGCCGCGGCGGCGTTGCTGAACTTCTCCATCAGCAAGGTGTTGGCCGCCGAAACCAGAATCTGATTGCGCTGGGCGGGCACCTTCAGCGCGTCCTCAATCTGCTTGATGACCTTCTCGCGGAACGCCTTCGGATCATCGCCGAACTCCGTCTTATAGGCGGCATCGGCCACGCTTGGCGAGGCATCGGCGGCGACCTTCTTCTCCGCGACCAGCTTCTCCTTGTTGCGCGCGATTTCCTCGTCCAGCATCGTTCCGACGGCTCGCATCACGGATCCATCATCCAGAGAGACCCCTTCGCGGTTGCACAGTTCGATCAGCAAACCGGCGTTGATCTGCTGCTCGACCGCATTGCCGGTGTACTGGGCGACGAGCGGAGGTGGCACTTGGCCACCGAGCATCTGCCGGAACTGGCTGAGCGTCTGCTCCGCCATGTTGACGACCATCTCTTCGGTAACCGGGAACTTGCCAACCCGCGCAATCGCCGACGCTTCAGGATTGAGTTCGGGACCGGAAGCCGCCCGCGGACCGCAGGTAGAAAAGATCATGGAGACCGCAAGGGCCATGATGATGAGGAAAACGATGGCTTGACAGCCTTTCGATTCCATCATGTCGCGAAACTTAGAGACCGACACTGTCCATACACCTCAAAAGAAAGCCCTATTGGGCTTGGGAGAGTATGGCACAGCGGGCTCGCCGATTCCGTTTATGTTTCGCTTTGTGCGTAATCAGTAGACAAAGTGAGTGTATAATCCGTCTACGTACGTGGGGTGAACCAATGGCCAAAGGAATGACCAAACGCCAACAGGCGATTTTGCAGTTTGTGATGGATTATGTCCAGCGCGAAGGATATCCGCCTTCCATCCGCGAGATCGGCAGCCACTTCGCGATCGGCTCCCTGCGCGGCGTGACGGTCCACCTCGACGCCCTCGAACGAAAGGGATTTATCGAGCGATCGAATACGCCACGCTCGATCAAGGTCACGCACCCGAGCTTCCAGTCGTCCAGCAAGGCCGCTCTTGTTCCGCTTCTGGGAAGCATCGCGGCTGGACAGCCGATCCTGGCGCAAGAGAGCGTCGAGGACTTGATTCCGGTGCCTTCCGAGATGGTGCGGAACATCGAGGGCGCCTTCTTGCTCCGCGTAAAAGGCGACTCGATGACCGGCGAAGGCATCATGCCCCGGGACCTTGTCTTGGTTAAACCTCAACCCAACGCATCGCACGGGGATCTCGTCGCGATTCTCGTCGGCGAGGAAGCCACCGTGAAGCGGATTCACTTTGATCGCGACGCGATCCGCCTTATGCCTGCCAACGCTGCCTACGATCCGATCATCGTCGATCCGGAAGAAGCGCGGGTCCTCGGGCGCATCGTGGGGTTGATCCGCGACTACGCCGGCATGGCGTTTTAGTCCCCCAGGCAGTGTAAATTTACCGGGTTTTGTTAAGTTCAATTGAACTTGGCATGAATCCGGCTATACTGAAGAGTGTCGGCTTGAAAAGGCTGGCGAACGGTGGAGAGCGCATGAAACCATTTAAGTTAGGATTGCTGATGCTCGGGATGATCGTTCCCGCGTCAGGAGCCTACGCAATCACATTTTCAAACATTCTGATCAACAACCTGCCTGCTACTGGCACGCCGTTTGGTCCGAACGGAATCACGTTCACAATCCCCAACCATTTCTTGGTGGGCATCGGATTCCAAACCCTACAGATCGATTATCGCGTCGATGCGACGCCCGGCAACTTTCTGACCGGGTTCGACATGTTTCCCGTCGGCAACAGCCGGAATGGGACGGTCGATATCCAGGTCGATCATTCAAATGGCGGGCTTGAGAGTCACCTTTATTCGGTGACCTCGGGATCGAGTCTGATCTCCCTCCCCAGCCAAACGAACATCGCCTTGTCCGGAACCAAGACGTTCTATGACGTGACGACCACGATCGATTTGACCGGCATTGCGGCCAACTCCGTAAATACGGTCAGTCTCTACAGTGTTTCGTACGCAGAGGCCGTGCCTGAACCCGCGACGATGGCGGCGGTTGCTTTTGGCCTCACGGCCTTGGCCGCACGACGACGAAAGGAGGTCAAGCGATGAAACGAACTTTGACTCTGCTGGCGCTGGCCACCTTGGCTGCGGCGTCTCAGGCGCAGACGTTCAACACCGTCTCGTTTGCGAATACGGTTGGTGCCACGGCGAACTTTGTCGCCGCCGGAAACAGCTATACCGCGAACCTAACCGGCTTCAACCTGACCGCGAACAACCCGATCGGCGACCTCGCTTGGGTCTTCAACTTCGATTCCAATCCGGTCCCGGCCTATACCGCCGTTCGGATTGACATCGGCGGCCGATTAGGCGGCGGTAGCGTCCTCGAAGGCATCGGAAGCGAGAAGGTGTTCGACATGTCGTCCACCCCAGTTGAAATTGCCAATGGGCTCGTTGAGTTCACAGTAACGAACGGGGGCGTCAATGACCTCCTGTTCAACTACAGTGCGGTCTACACGTTTAGCCAGCCGGTTACCATGGGTCAGGCTCAGAAGGATCTTCTGTTCATCCTAACGGGTGGCAGCAACTCCTTCGCCCGAATCGACTACGTGCGTCAGGAGTTCACTCCGGTACCCGAGCCCGCCACGATGGCCGTGGTTGGTCTTGGAGTCGCCGCGCTGATTCGACGCCGACGCCGATAAGATCTGTCAACATCCAGGCCCTCGATGCTTCGACATCGGGGGCCTATTCTTTTGCCAGAAGGGCGACTGCCACCAGGAACAGCTCTTCGGACGGATACTCCGCCAGTTCGTCCAACTCAGGGTAGCGACGATTGGGCGCCAGTTGGCGCAGCGCGGCCGCCTCGTCCCCCGCGCTGAACAGCGCCAACGCATCGCGCAGCCGCTTGTTGCCCTTCATTAGCGGCTTGGCTAGTTGCATGATCGCGGTGTCGCGCGCCATTCCCTCGACCAACAGGAGCCGGTACACCTCGCTCTCGATGCCCAGCAGACGCGCGACCCCAAGCAGGCACCGCCGGCGCGTGGTGATGCTCACGCACCGCTGCGCTTCGCGAAGAATCAACGGCAGATCTTCGCGTGAGCCGATGACCCCAAGCGCATAGGCCACCTCGCTCTCCGCCTCGTCTTGGTAGTAGCTGAGCGACTGCCGTACATAGGGCAACGCCGACTCCAGTTCCAGTTCGCTCACGGCTTCGGCGGCGGCAATGCGGACGGACGGGAAGGGGTCGAAGAGGGCATCGGCGATCTGCTGGTCGGCCTCGGTGGCACCGAGAACACGCAGTGCCTGCACCGACGCACGGCGAAGATCAGGATCGCCCTTCTCCTCGGTCGCCTGTTTCAGCGCCTCGATCGCGGCCGGGTCGCCAATGCGACCCAACGCCCGTGCCGAAGCGCGACGCAGCATCGAACGCGGACTCTGGAGCATGCGGATCAGCGCGGGCACCGCCGCTCGATCCCCGATTTGGCCCAATGCCTCGACGGTCTCTTCCTCCGTAAGATCCGGGTGTTCCTCCAGCTGGTGCAACAGCGCTTGAGTCGCCTCCGGCGTGCGGAGTTGGGCCAACGCTTGAGCCGCTTGGCGGCGCACCCTCGGCGAAGGATCGTGCAATGCCTTCACGACTTCGTCGCCGGCCAAGGTGTATCCATGAGAAGCTAGATCCGCGATCGCCTGCTGACGCGTACCCTCGTCGCGGCTCTTCGAGAGATCCCGCATGGCGCGCATGCCTCGGGGAGTAATCCGCCGCAGGTCCATCAGCGCACTCCGAACCTCCTTCGCACCCTCTTCTCGAACGCGGATGAGGAAGAACATGCTGACGAAGCGCAAGCCCATCGTGACGATGAACACCGCCTTGTAGGCGGCAGCGGCATCCATCCCGCGCGCGAACAAGTACAGCACCTGCGCGCCGAGCAATGGGGCGACGAAGCCGCAGATCGACTGCACGGTGAGCGCCACGCTCAAGTAGTTCGCACGATCCTCGGGACGGGCCGTGGCGAGCAGAATATTGAACTGGCAGAGCGCCACTCCCGCCCACGTCGCGCCCACGAGAATATGAGTCGGCAACAAGATCAGCGCATTTCGCATGTCCTGATTCGGCTCGCAGAACAGCCACATCATCGGCGTCAGCGATAGGCCAAATCCGACCAGCGTCAGCACCGGCTTATTGCCGTACTTGTCGGCCAGAAACCCCCAGAACTTGGCCGAGATCACGTTGCCGAGCGCGTGCATGACTCCCGCCCACTGAATGATCGTGTAGGGCAGTTCGAGGCTCTTGATCGCGAATGCGGCGAACAGGTTGCCTGCGAACGCTTGGCCGGTGATAAACAATGCCAAGAACACCAGCACCCGGCGGAAGTTGTGATCGATGAACGGGTTCTTGAGGGCGCGCAGACCCTCACCCAGACTACGGCGTTCCGGATTCAGGCGTGGGGCGTCGTGCATGCGCGCAAAGAACGCGAAGCTCACCATCGCGCACAACACGCCAAAGCCAAAGACGACCGCGAATCCCGTGTTCTGATCGCCTCCCGCCTTGAATGCATCGAGGATGAACGCGCCCAAGAGGCCGGCCACCGCGCCGACCGCCGTAGCAATCGCGTTGCGGCGCGAGAAGAAGAAGCCACGCGAGGTGGAGGGCACCAGCTCGGCCAACCACTCGCTGTAGATGGGCTGGACAAGCAAGACCGAGGCCGCCGCCAGCGATGCGCACGCCACGACGACCACCAGCTTCACCGGATCTGGGAACGGGAGAAAAGGCAGAATGACGAGCGGCACATACAGCAACCGCCACAGCAGCCCGCCCGGCAAGACGAACCGCTTGTAGCTGGTGAACCGTCGACCCCAAATCGCTCCGGGAATCTGAAGCAAACCCAACAAT
Source organism: Fimbriimonadaceae bacterium (assembly GCA_024710805.1). Lineage (GTDB taxonomy): Bacteria > Armatimonadota > Fimbriimonadia > Fimbriimonadales > Fimbriimonadaceae > JANJUB01. The sequence continues at coordinate 13,851 of JANJUB010000099.1, forward strand.
GCGGGCACGGCCGAAACCAACTGGACCCACGTATCCGATCCGCCGATCGAGGTGATGTAGCCCGCAATGAAGGCGCCGGTGACGAGCGAGGCGAACGCGGTTGCGAAGGCACCGTCGAGGTTCGCCATTCGCAGGGTTTGCAGATTATCGAGGCGGTTCCCGACCGTTCGCATTCGCGTCCTTCATTTTGACGCTGAGCGGCCCCGTTCGTGGGCGATCAGACCGAGAACATGACCATTGGCTTCAGGATGTCACCGCGCTTCATCCGCTGGTAAGCCTCGGGAAGCTCGTCGATCGTAATCCGGTGGCTGACGACCTGCTCGGATCGGACCTTGCCCGCCTTAAGCAGGGCATGAGCCTCGACGGTGTCGATCGGCCCGCACGAGTAGCTGGTGACGATCTCGATGTCTCGGAAGTATAAGTCGTCGATCGGCACTTCCATTGTTCCCGGCGGTCCAATCGGCGAGAACAGAACCAGCCTGCCCTGAGGACGCAGCAAGTTCGCCCCTTCGAGGATCGCATGTGGCGTTCCCGGACACACGAACACGTGGTCGAACTCACCCGTGGGCTCTGGAAATCGAGCGTCGAGCCCGAGACTCAGTGCCCATTCGACCCGCGCGGGATTGAGGTCGTAACCCACGCCTCCCTCCAAGTTGAGCAGATGCAGCAGACCCATAGCACCGAGACCGATGACCGCGACCCGCGGGTGGGTCGATTCAAGCCGCGCTCGGCGCAATGACTTGACGACACAGGCAAGGGGTTCGATTAGAGCGGCTTCGGCGGGAGGTAGGTCGGTGACCAGCGTGTCGGGCAGGTTCTCGGCGCCCACCGCAAAGAACTCGGCCATTCCGCCCGGAATGAGCTTGGTGCGACGCCATTGCGGGCAGTGAACCTGGGCTCCACGTCGACAGGCATCACACTCCAAGCAGGGAGCGTGGTGGTGAGCAAAAACTCGAACGCCGACGGGAAAGGACGGATGTTCACTCTCGACGACGATGCCAGCGACCTCGTGGCCCAGCACATGGGGGATCTTTCGGTCCATGTACCAATCCATGAGCTCACCCGAGCAGAGGCCGCTGGCTTCGCTCTGGACGATCAAGCCTCCGGTTGGGCAAGCTGGCTTGGGCTCATCGACGATGGCAATCTCACCGCCTCCGATGTAGCGGGCGACCTTCACGGTTGGAACACGTACTTGAGGCCGACGCCATCTCGCAGATCGCGGAAGACCTGCTCGCCGTCTTCGAGGTCCCGAGTGCCGGAGAGCAATGGCGACAAGTCAAAGTTCGGATCCATGAGCCAGCGGCGGGCGGTTCGCACGGCCGAGGTTCCGAAGTGGAACGGACTCAAGAGCGATATCTGATCGTAGTGAACGCGGCGCGTATCGAACGAGGCCGACGTGCCCGACGGGCATCCTCCAAAGAGCACCACCGTGCCGCCTCGGCGCGAGAAGCTCAAACTCCGCTCCCAAATCTCGACGCTGCCGGTGCACTCGACGACCAAGTCGTAACCGCGGCCCTCCGGCTGCAGATCACCGTTGTAGAGGGTCCGTGCGCCAAGACGTTCGCCCACGGCGAGCCGCGCCGAGTTGCGTCCAGCAAGTACGACCTCGCCGACACCCAAATGCTTGAGCGCGGCCACGAACATCAGCCCAATCGCACCCGGTCCCATGATGAGCACCCGGTCATTCGCATCGACCTTCAGCAGTTCGATCGCCTGCGCCACGCACGACAGCGGCTCTAAGAGTGCCGCCATCTCAAAGCTGAGCGCGGCCGGCTTGGGAAACACGTTGAGCCGGGCGATGCGCTCGGGAATCAGCAGGTACTCGGCATAGCTGCCCAACACCTTGGTCGCCATGATGCTCTCGCACAGATTCTCTTGCCCGCGAAGGCACCAGAAGCAGGTTTGGCAGGGCGCGGAATGCACCCCCATGACCGCGTCGCCGACGGCGAATGGAGCACCCTCGCCCACCGCAGCAACAACTCCGCTGTACTCGTGGCCGAAACCGCCCGGCATGGGAATCTGAGGATGGCCGCGCAAGTACGCCTTGAGATCGGTACCGCAGGTGGTCGCCGCCTTGACCCGGATCAGAACCTCGCCAGTCGAGGGATGAGGGATCGGCGTCTTTTGCAGCCGAATGCAACCTGGCTCTTCGAGGATCAGGGCCCGCATCGTCTGCTCCTCGGAGTCGGGAGTTGGGACGACGGCCGATGTGGGGAGAGTCTCGACTTTCAAAACCTGCCTTATCTACGTGACACGCGCGAGGACGTCTCCACGTCTTGGTGCCGGGGGTGGGACTCGAACCCACATGAGTGTTACCTCAACGGTGTTTGAGACCGCCGCGTCTACCATTCCGCCACCCCGGCGCACCGCTCAAGAGGATACCTGCTCATCCGGCTGACATCGAAAGGTAAGACCTCGTAGACCCCCGTATGACTCTCGCGATCCTCGCACTCGCCGCAAACACCTTCGTGACCTTTGAATCCGACCGATACTCGTTCGAAGTGCCGAAAGGCTGGACCGTGGGCAAGGAGACGCCGTGGGGAGCTCGCGATGTGGTTCCTGGCTCGGGTAACGGCAAGCTCGGCGCGATGACCGCCGGTCCGACGCGCGCCTCGTGGGAAGAGCTGTACCGTACCAGCCTGTTCTTCATCAAGCGCGAAGGCGAAGGCAAAGAGACGCCCTTCCGCATCGGCAAGACCAAGCAAGGCTATGAGTCGATGAGCTTCGAAATGATCAACAAGGACGGCTGGGCCGACCGCCGCTATACCTTGCTCAAGAACGACGCAGGCAGTGCGCTGGCGCTCAGCGTGAAGATCCCGACCCGCAAGGACGAGAAGCAGTACGCCCAGTGGTTCCAGCACATGGTGGACACCGCTAAGCTACGCTGACCGCTGTTTGGCGAGCGCATCGACGGCAAACTTTCCGCTCAACGTCACCATCGGCAGCCCGGCTCCGGGCTGCACGGATCCTCCGCAGTACGCCCGGTTCGGATGAGCATGATCCCAGTTCCCGAGTGGGAACATCCCGAACGCGCGTTGCTTCGGAATCGGCCCATACAGCGATCCTCGGTAGTTGCCGTGGGCGGCTTCGAAGTAGTCCGGATCCTGGACCCGCTCGAAGACTTCGACATCGCTCCTCCATTCAAAGTCGAACTGCGCCATCACGCCCCGAACCTTGCTCCTGTAGGCTTCACGCTCACGTGGCCAATCGAGGGTTGGCCCCCGCGAGGGCACGGTGACGACGGCGAACAGGTTGGTTTGTCCGCTCGGAGCCGCCTCGGGGTCGAGCGCTTGGGTGGCGTTGAGATAGACGATCGGCGGATCAGGAAACTCGTTGGCGTACAGCCGTTCGAAGCCGTCAGCGAACTTACCGGGCACCAGGAGAGTGTGGTGTTCCAACCCCGGCAACTCATGCTGGAGGCCGTAGTGGAGGGTGAAATAGCTGAGGCTGGGTTCAAGCGAAGTCTCGCCGTTGGCGGTGAGTTTGTCGACATTGCAGATGATGTGGTCGGCTTCGAGGACTTCGCCGCTCTCGAGCTCGATGCCGCGCTCACCCACGAACCGCTTGAAGCGAGTCTCCATGCGGAACTCCACTCCAAGTTCCCGAGCTAGCCGCTCGAACGCCCTGGGAATCGCTCGCACGCCGCCTTCGGGAAAGTAGACGCCATCGCGCAGCATGTAGTAGGGGATCAAGAACGCGCCGGGAGCGGGGTCGTTATACGAGAGCCCACTGTAGCTAGGGAATCCGTAGAAGAACGCGCGCAGCAATGGCGAGGAGAACCAGCTGTCGACGAGGGTCCGATAGTTCCGGAACGGATTGAACTGCATTCCGAACTTCATCAGGCCAGGTCGCGCGAAGTCGGACGCTTTGAGGATCGGTCGCTCGAAGACCGCCTTTTCGAGCGAGCCAACCGATCGATCCAGCTTCTCGATCAGCTGTCGGAACGGCGCCACGTCATCAGGTGCGATCTCCTTCAGGAGGCGTAAACAGGCATCGTAGTTGCTCGGCAGGTTCAGCGGATCGTGGCCCGCGAAGTACACCCGCGAGAGGATGTCGAGCGGGATGAACCTCACATAGTCATCCGGATTCCTTCCTGCGGCCTTGAAGACCTCGCGGTAGATGTCGGGCAGGATGATGATCGAGGGACCGGGGTCGAGGTGGAATCCCTCGATCTCGATGCCTGCTGCCTTGCCGCCGCACTGGGCGGATTGCTCGATGACGAGCACATCCCACCCCTTGAGTCGAGCGTGGATGGCCGCACTGAGGCCGCCCATTCCGGCTCCGACGACGATTGCGCTGCGTAGCATACGGGTGAGTCTACGTAAACCTTGTCTCGGGGGTCGCTGCGCTACCGATTTGAAACTGGCATTATTGCTAGCTCCATACTAAAGGAAGTCGTACTACACTGGTAACGAGGTCCAGTTCGGATCCTCGGAGGGTTCATCATGAAAAGAGGTTTTGCGATCATTACGGCGCTGGGTGCGGTAACTGCCGCCCACGCCATCATTCTCGACGATTTCGAATCGGGCAACTTGGCTACCTACACGACGGCGGCTGGCGGGGCTTTTGCTTCGGTTACCGGAGCTGCGGCCTATGCGGGCAACTTCGGCGTGTCCTTCCCGTCCACGGGTGGGCCGGCTTTCTACTACGACACGGCTCGGGTGACTTCGGCGGGGACTCAGACGCGAGCGAAAGTCCGCGCAACGACGGATGGCGGCCGCATCTATCTCGGGGTTAACGCCAGTGCCGGCGGTACATGGTCGGCCGTTCTGGCATGGAATACGAGCCAGCTCCTCCTCCAGAACAACACGTCTTGGGGATTCACGACGGCCGCATCCACTGCATTCGATCCTCTAGCGAACACGTGGTACACGCTTGAGATGGACTGGAAGGCCAACGGAGACATGATCGTCAACGTTTTTGATGATCCGGGCAACAACCTCCTCGCCTCGACCGCTGCCGTCAGCACAGGACTTACCGGCTCGGGTGGTGTCGCCTTCCGCGGGTTCTCTTCGGGAACAGGGCAAATCCACATGGACAACATCGAAGCCGTTCCCGAGCCCGCCACCATGGCCGCGCTTGGAATCGGCGTTGCCGCAATGCTCCGCCGACGCCGCAAGTAAGCGCGTCGCAAGCAAGAAGAGGCTCGATCCAAACGGATCGAGCCTCTTTACTTGTGGGCTACTGGCAGATGCCGACGCCCGCACAGCGGAAGGCATTCCGCGCGTCGTACGTGCGCTTCACGGCGCAGAGCCGCTCGTAATCCGCATC
>JANJUB010000168.1 GCA_024710805.1 Fimbriimonadaceae bacterium
GAGAGCCCCGAACTGCTTCCGCTAATCCTCCAGGACCATGCCACCGAAGCCGAGGGCGGCGTGCGCTACCGTAACGTATGGTGGCTCAAAGACCCCTGGAACAAGGGCCATGAGCCACCCGTCAACCGGCGCTAATCCTTGCCCTTGGCAACCCAATCGGAGAACGCCTTGACTTCAGCCGGCTTCGGCTGAAGGGCGGTCTTCGGCGGCATCTTCTTGTTGTTGATGTACTTCACACCCTTCTTGAGCAACTCGCGCTCCTTGATGGCATCGGCCTTGGACTTGATCTTGCTGTAGTCCACACCATCCGGAGCGTACGGACCGGCGTGACAGCTCACGCAATACTTCTTGATGAACGGCGCCACCGACTTCTCATAGGTCGGTTTTTGGGCGGGTGCCTTGCCTTGAAAGGCAAACGCGGAAATGGGAATCAGGGCGAGAATCGCAAGCCATCGCATGGAGTGGTTGACGTGCGAACCGCCCGGTTCGGTTCGAAAGACCGGTTCGGGACTTGCTCGGACGGTGGGTAAACTTGGTCCAACGCGAGGTGGAGTTTCGACCGCCTCTTGGATGCAAGACAATGTCGTCAATCGCCCCTAATCCTCAACCTCTCGCCCTCGATTCCATCGCCACCCTCCACAAGAACCTCTCCATTGCCGAACTGGTGGAGCATGCCGTTCGCCACGGCGACAGCCTTGCCGCGAACGGTGCATTGGTGGCCTACACCGGAAAGTACACCGGCCGGACGCCCAAGGACAAGGCCGTGGTCCGCGAGCCCAGTAGCGAGGCGAACATCTGGTGGGAGAACAACGCTGAGATGTCCGCCGAGACGTTCGCGAATCTGCTGAAGAAGGCGAACGAATACGTGAAGGGCAAGGTGCTCTACCAGATCGATACCTTCGGCGGGGCCGATCCCGAGCATCGCATCAAGGCGCGTTTCCTCGTCGAGCGACCCTATCATGCGCTCTTCATCAAGCAGCTTCTTATCCGTCCAACCGAGGAAGAACTGAAGACCTACGAGCCGGATTGGACGATCATCGATCTGTGCTACCTCACCGCCGATCCCGCCACCGACGGCACCCGCAGCGAAGCGTCGATCGCCCTCAACTTCGCCGAGAAGACGGTGCTCATCATGGGCACGCAGTATGCGGGCGAGATGAAGAAGTCGGTCTTCACGATCCTCAACTACCTGCTTCCGCTCAAGGGCGTCATGAGCATGCACTGCTCGGCGAACATCGGCGAGGACGGCGATACCGCCTTGTTCTTTGGCCTCAGCGGCACCGGTAAGACCACCCTCTCCGCCGACGCCCACCGACGGCTCATCGGCGACGACGAGCACGGCTGGACCGAGAACGGCGTCTTCAACTTCGAGGGCGGCTGCTATGCCAAGTGCATCAAGCTCAGCGCCGAAGGCGAACCCGAGATCTGGAACGCGATCAAGTTCGGCTCGGTCCTCGAGAACGTGGTCATGAACGACCAGCGCATCCCGGACTACGATGACGGCTCGATCACCGAGAATACGCGCTGCGCGTACCCGGTCGACTACATCGAGGGTGCGGTGATCCCCAGCGTCGGCGGCCATCCGAAGAACATCTGCTTCCTGACCTGCGACGCATTCGGCGTGCTGCCCCCGATCTCGCGACTGACCCCCGAGCAGGCGATGTTCCACTTCTTGAACGGTTACACTGCCAAGGTCGCGGGCACCGAGGCCGGCATCACCGAGCCTACGGTCACATTCAGCACCTGCTTCGGCGCTCCGTTCCTCCCGCTACGCCCGATGGCCTACGCCGAACTGCTGGGTGAGAAGCTGAAGAAGCACGGCTCTCACGTTTGGCTGATCAACACCGGCTGGTCCGGTGGCCCGTTCGGGGTCGGTTCGCGCATGAAACTTTCCTACACTCGGGCGATGATCCGCGCCGCGTTCGCCGGACAGCTGGACAACGTCACGTATCAGACGGATCCGGTGTTCGGCCTCTCCGTCCCAACCTCTTGCCCGGGCGTGCCCGACGAAGTCCTGATGCCGCGCAACACCTGGGCGGACAAGGCAGCGTACGACGCGAAGGCGAACGAACTCCTCGCGATGTTCAACAAGAACTTCGAGAAGTTCCAGTAATCGAGAGAACAAGCACGAGGCACGAGGATGGCTCGTGCCTCGAGACTTGTGATCGCCCAGTTGCCACATCCGACATCCATGACCGGTATGCTCACGGCATGGCGCGCAAGCAATCTCCGTCTGAACCTGTTCGCAAGCTGACCGAAGCCGACCTCAAGCGAGTACCGTGGCGATGTATCGGCCCGGCCATTATGGGCGGCCGAATCTCGGACATGGCGTTCGCCCCCGGCAATCCGAAGACCTACTACATCGGCTACGCAAGCGGGGGCCTGTGGCGCACCAAGAACATGGGCACCACCTTCGAGCAGCTGTTCAAGAACGAAGAGACCTCCAGCATTGGCAGCCTCGCCGTTTGCGACGCGCCCGCCGATTGGAAGGGATGGGATGACAGCGTCAAGAAGGCCGACCGCAAGGAAAAGGGCAAGGGACGCATCATCTGGGTCGGCACCGGTGAAGGCAATGGCCGCAACTCCAGTTCGTGGGGCAACGGCATGTACCGCTCGACCGACGGCGGAGAAAACTGGACCCACCTTGGCCTCGAAGACTCGCACGACATCCCGCGTATCGCCGTCGATCCTCGCGATCCTGACGTTTGCTACGTAGCCGCCCTCGGACACTTATGGGGAGCGAATGAGACGCGCGGCATCTACAAGACCACCGACGGCGGTAAGACTTGGGAGCGGCTACTCTACATCGACGAAGACACCGGCGCCATCGATGTCACCCTCGACCCGAAGCAACCCGACACCGTGTACGCGGCCATGTACCACCGCCGCCGAACCGGCTGGAGTTTCGTCTCCGGCGGGCCAGAGGGCGGCATCTACAAGTCCATCGACGGTGGCAAGAGTTGGAAGAAGCTCGCCGGCGGCTTGCCGCCGCAGATCGGCCGCGTTGGCCTCGACATCTTCCCCGGCGATACCAAGAAGCTGATCGCCGTCGTCGAGAGCACCTCCGAAGGCGCGAACAGCATCCGCGATGACCGCATGCGTGGCGGAGGGATCTTCCGCAGCGACGACGGCGGCGAATCCTGGCGACGGCTCAGCGTGCGCAGCCCGCGCGCGTTCTACTTCAGCAAAGTCAAGTTCGACCCCAAGGACGACCAGCGGGTGTATCTCCAAGGCTGGACGACCGAGGTCAGCGATGACGGCGGCGAGACCTTCCGCCAAGGCTTCTCGGATCTGCTCCACGCCGACCACCACGCGATGCTGATCAATCCGGAAGACACGGATCATCTGGTCGTCGCGACCGACGGTGGCGCAAGCCAATCGTTCGACCGGGGACTCACATGGGACTTCCTCAATACGATGCCAACCGGGCAGTTCTACAACGTGTCGCTCGACGACAGTGATCCGTACCGAGTCATCGGTGGACTGCAGGACAACGGGACTTGGATGGGACCCAGCGCCACCAACAAGCGCCAGAAGAAGGACGATGCCCAGAAGGTGCCCGAAACCGGCATCACCAACGCCGACTGGCAGGTGGTGAACTGGGGCGACGGCTTCCACGCCGAGTTCGACCCCACCGATCCGAACGTCATCTATGGCGAGTGGCAGGGCGGCAATCTTGTTCGCCATGATCTCTCGATCGGCGAGCGGCGATTCATCGCCCCGGAAGCCCGAGAAGGTGAGCCGCGATTCCGCTACAACTGGAACTCGCCGTTCTTCGTCAGTGCCCATGATCCGACCGTGCTGTACCATGCCGGCAACTACGTGTTCAAACTCACCGAACGCGGTGACAAGTGGGCGCGAATCAGCGGCGATCTGACCACCAAGAACCCCGATCGCATGGAAACGGTCGGCTCGAACGCCGAATCGTATTGCACCGTGGTGAGCCTCGCCGAGTCTCCGGTCAAGGCCGGTGTGCTGTGGGCGGGTTCGGATGATGGGCTCATTCACGTGACCACCGATGACGGAAAGCATTGGGCCAATGTGACCCCCGATGTCGTCGCCGGACGGTACATCAGCCGCATCGAGGCGTCGAACTTCGATGTCGACACCGCCTACGCGACCGTCGATGGCCATCGCACCCACGACTACGAGCCGTGCGTCCTCGTGACCACGGATCGCGGCAAGACGTGGAAGGAGATCACCGCCAATCTGCCCGGACGTCGCACGGCGATGGTGATCCGCGAGGATCGCTTCAATGCGAACGTGCTGTATCTGGGCACGGAGAATGCGGTGTACGTCAGCCTCGATCGGGGCGGTGAGTGGATTAAGATTCACGGCCAGGCTTTGCCGACGGTGCCGGTCTACGACATCAAGCAGCATGCGCGCGAAAGCGATCTTGTGCTGGGTACGCACGGCCTGTCGATCTGGATCATGGATGGAGCACGTTGGATCAGCGAGCTCACGCCCGAGGTGCTGGCCAAGCCGCTGCACGTGTTCAGTATCGCGCCCGCGCGGCCCAAGTGGTTCATCGAGTACAGCGGCCTGTGGACGCATAAGCTCTTCCGCGCGCCGAATCCCCCCGCGGGAGTTCGGATCGACTACTGGATCGACGCCTATACGGGCGACGATCTGTCGATCACGATCGAAAACGCGAAGGGCGTGGTGGTGAAGAAACTGACCGGATCCAATGCCCCAGGCTTCAATCGCGTGACTTGGGACCTCGTCCCTGAGGAGTGGCTGCGCCTTCCGGATAAGGGACAGGACACACTGTTCCAGCAGTTCCAGGTCGAGCCCGGAACCTACACGGTCAAGATGAAGATGGGCAAGATCGCCGCCGAAGGAACGTTCGAGGTCTTGCCGAGAAAGTAAGGACGGCGCGGGTTTCGTGCCGGGAGACGCGGCACTAAACCCCGGCTTGCCTCTCCAGCTTCCCCAGAAGCTCCCCTCACGCCGCCTTTAGCCCCATGCCGTACAATGCGCGTCATGAAGCTACTCATGCTGGCGATGCTCGTTGGTCTCGCTGTCTCCGTCCCAGCCCAGGGCATCCACCAAGAAACCAAAGCTCAACGCGATGCCCGCATGAAGTGGTGGCGCGAGGCTCGGTTTGGGATGTTCATCCACTGGGGCCTCTACGCGGTCCCCGCGGGCAAGTGGGGCGACCGCACGAACTACGGCGAGTGGATCATGGAGTCGGCGCAGATTCCGGTCGACGAGTACCGCAAGTTCCTCGGTGAGTTCAACCCGACCAAGTTCGACGCCCGTGAGTGGGCCCGCATGGCCAAAGACGCGGGCATGCGCTACATCACCATCACGACCAAGCACCACGATGGCTTCGCCCTGTACGACTCCAAAGTCAGCGACTACGACATCATGGCCACGCCCTTCAAGCGCGATATCATGAAGGAGCTCGCTGAGGCTACTCGCGCGGAAGGGCTGACGATGTGCTGGTACCACAGCATCATGGACTGGCACCATCCCGACTACGATCCCCATCGGGCATGGTCGAATCCTCAGCCCGCCGATGCCAACTTCGCCCGCTATGAGAAGTATCTGCACGACCAGGTCAGCGAACTGCTCACGAACTACGGTCCGATCGGAGTGATGTGGTTCGACGGCGAGTGGGAGCGCACGTGGAACCACGAACGCGGCTCGCGACTCGATGCGCTTTGCCGCAAGCTCCAGCCCAAGGTGATCGTCAACAACCGCGTCGATGTCGGCCGGGGTGGCATGGCGGGAATGAGCGATGCGGGATTCGCCGGTGACTTCGGCACGCCCGAGCAGGAGATCCCTGCCCAGGGCATCCCCGGCGTGGATTGGGAATCGTGCATGACGATGAATACCCACTGGGGCTACAACGCGTGGGATAAGAACTACAAGAGCACGACCGAACTGATCCGCAACCTCGTCGACATCGTCTCCAAGGGCGGCAACTACTTGCTCAACGTCGGCCCGAAGGCGGATGGCACCTTCCCCGAGGAGTCGGTCGTGCGCCTGAAGGAGATTGGCCAGTGGATGAAGGTCAACGGCGATGCGATCTACGCGACCCAGGCCTCGCCCTTCAAATCGCTGAAGTGGGGACGCGCGACCATGAAACCGGGCAAGGCCCAATCCGAGGTGTTCTTGCACGTGTTCGATTGGCCGGCCGACGGCAAGCTGATTGTTCCCGGCGTGGGTAACGAGATCGTCGGAGCGCAGATTCTTGGCGCTTCATCTCGGTCAGTCGCTCGCAAGTCGGGTGGCGATGTTGTTGTCGAGGTCCCGAAGTCGGCGCCCAACGGCCACGCGACGGTCGTGAAGCTGACGTTGAAGGGGATGCCGATCATCTACGCGGCACCCGAGCTTCGCGCCGACAGCGACGTGTTCGTGAGCCGGATCCTTGTCGGAGTCGAGTCCGGCTCCCCCGATCTGGTCGTGCGCTACACGACCGATGGATCTACCCCCAGCATGCGCTCGCCCATCGCGAAAGGCGTCGTCATCCTCTCCGCCAGCGGCACCGTTAAGGTGCGCTCGTTCCACAACGGCAAACCGGTCAGCGGTGTCACCGAGCGGAAGTTCACCAAAGTTCAGCCCTGGGCAGCTTCAGCCAAGCCCGCCAACACCGGACTGCGCCGCGAGGTGTACCGGGGCGACTGGGATAAGTGCCCGAACTGGGACTCGCTCAAAGCCGAGAAGGCGGACGTGATCGAGCAGATCGACCTGAAGGGCTACGGCGCAGACGAGCACGTGGGCTTCCGAATCACCGGCATGGTTTACGTGGATGCCGACGATGTGTACCGATTCAATCTGCTCGCCGACGACGGTGCGAAGCTGTCCATCGATGGCAAGCTGGTCGTGGATCACGATGGCCTCCACTCCCCCAGCGACAAGACGGGCACCGCGCCGTTGGCAAAGGGTTGGCATCGGATCACGGTCGAGTGGTTCAACAAGACCGGTGGCTCGGCACTGGAGGTAAAGATGGCGCGCTTGGGTGGTGCTTTCGCCGCGGTGAAGCCCGCGAGTTGGGGGCACTAGCACGGGTTCTTACTTTGAGGGCGAGGGATGCATCGTGCCCTCGCTAAGCGTTGTCGACGCAGGTATGCCCGCGGTGTGCTGGCACCCTTCGCGGTTCAGACTGCGGGTACAACCTTGAGCGATGTCCGTCATCGCCACCCTTGAATCCGAAGCCCTCGCCGCCGTCCAGGCGGCACAAACCACCGCCGAGTTGCGGCAGCTCGAGCTTCGCTTTTTGGGCAAGAGCGGCGAGTACACCGGCCTACTGCGGCAGATCGGTTCGCTGCCCGCCGAGGAGCGTCCGACCTTCGGTCAGCAGGTGAATGAGGCGAAGGCGCGGCTTCAGGCCCGCATCGACGAGCGGATCGAAGCGCTCAAAGTCGGCGAGCGCGCGGCCCAGTTCGAGGCCGAGCGGATCGATGTGACGATGCCGGGGCGCCCGGTCGCCAGCGGCGTCGAGCATGTGCTTCAGCAAACCATGAACCGGATCAAGACCGTGTTCAGTGGTCTCGGTTTCGAGTACGTAGAAGCCCCCGACCTTGAGGAGTTCCGCTACAACTTCGACGTGCTGAACTACCCGCCGGACCATCCGGCGATGGACGACCAAGACACGTTCTACATCGACGACGAGCACCTGCTGCGCACGCAATCGACTGCCTTCCAAGGCCGCGTCTTCGAGACCAAACAACCGCCATTCCGCGCATTTACGATCGGCCGCTGTTACCGCAACGAAGCCGTCGACCGAACGCACTCGCACACGTTCCACCAGGTGGACTGCTTCATGGTGGACGAGGGCATCTCGATGGCCCACCTGAAGGCGACGCTGGGGCTGTTCGCGCGGGCGATGTTCGGTGAGGACGTGAAGGTGCGCTTCCGCCCCGACTTCTTCCCGTTCGTTGAGCCCGGTGTGGACTACGCGATCTCGACGCCCAAGCTGTTCAACGGCCGATGGGTCGAGCTCGGCGGCGCGGGACTCGTCCATCCGAACATCCTCGAGAACTTCGGCATCGACACCGAGCGCTACAGCGGCTTTGCCTTCGGCCTCGGCATCGAGCGGATTCCGATGATGGCGTACGGCGTGGACGACCTGCGGAACTTCCTCGAAAACGATCTGCGCTTCCTGCGTCAGTTTGCCTAAGGCTCCCCCTCTCCGCGAGTGACCGTCTCGCGGGGAGGGGGCTGGGGGGTGGGGTCAGTTCCGGCACATGAGGAGCAGAGCACCAGGCATTCGCTGCCCCACGTGAATGGATGCGTCACGATCACGAGGTGCGAGGGTGGTGTTCGTGCCTCGCCGTCTTAAAGCGCTGCTCACTCTACAGTTCCCCACTGGAAGTCGATCGACACCTTCCACTCATTATCGCGGCCGTCTACGGCCGGTAGGCGCAAGAACCACTCAACCTGCTCGGGTGCATTCTCCTCACCTTCCAGCTTCACCTTTTTCCCCAGCACCGCCTTGTTCACCTCAACTGGGTACTTCCAGTTCTCACCGGTGCTGAACCGACCTCGGTCTTGTCGATACAAGCCGTAGATCGCCTTGTCCCTACTCTCCCATCTTAGGTAGGGCTGAAGTTCTTCGATGAGCTTCTTCGGATCCGATTGGGTGGGGGCGTGCTCTTTGTCATAGACATAGTCTTGAACGGCTCTCTTGATGTCGTGGCGCAACTGGTAACGATCTCCCACCAATCCGCGATAAGGCTCAACCGGGATCAACAGGATCGCCAAGCCGACCGGCACCGTAGCCAGGTGCACGCCGATCGACCGCAGAATCACCTTCCCCTCGTGCGCTTCCTTGCGCGCACGATTCCAGATGAAGGACTCGAAGATCGCCGACGGCAAGGCGAAGATAAGCAAGAGCGCCACCGCGTTGAGGAAGAGGTTGGGGTTCATCGGATCCCCCACGAAGATCGTGTGCAAGGCAGGCGCGCAGCAGCCCCATCCCCCACACATCACGCCGGTGAACAAGTTGGCGAGAATCGACAAGCCGAGGCTCACCGGCCAGCTTTGCCCCAACCACCGTCCAATCAGCCATGCTTCCAGCACAACCGTGACACCGACATAGGCGAACCAACAGCTCAGCTCGAACATCTCGAGGCCCAAGCCCATCGCGCCGTTCGCGTGCGCCGAAGCGGCGAGTGCCAGGGTGGCCACGATGAACATGCCCCTCATGGCGCATTATGTCCCAGCGGACAACCCCGCGAGGGTGCCTTTTATCACCTGAGGCTGCGGGTTGAATTCGTCCCCGCAGTCCATCCCGGGAAGAAACTTGCGGGACAACACAACCGCCAACCCTCCAAATCACGGAGCGTCTGGGTGGGTTCGTCCCCAGACAAGCCCGGGACATATGGTCGCCGCCGCTCTCCCTCCCCAACCCCTCCCTCTCGCGGAGCGAAAGGGAGGGGCTTTCGCGTCGGGACGAGCCCACCGACGACCTCAGGGGAGATCATAGGCCCATCCCAATCACGAGGCGCGTTGGTGGGTCGTACCTCGCATCGGGTTCTGAACGACGGGAGGATTGGCCCGCCCTACTGCGAGCATGGCGGGAAGGGGATGACAGCAGTTTCCCCGTGAAGTCATCAAACAACCTTCTACCCTCGCAGTCGTGTTTCAAAGTGAAATCCTAATTGTCTCGCCATCGTCGCGCGAGAAGAGGTCTTCACCGTCAAGAAGTACGTGCTTTAGCACTGTGCCATCTCGGTCAAGGATTTGACACTCAAACGTTCCACCTCTAAAGACCTGTTCAGAGAGGACAGCTTTGGACCTTGCCGATATCGTATCGGGCATGACTCGTTCGCCAATCTTCACCCGAACTTCTCTTTGAGTGGTGTTCGTGATCTCAAGCCACCGTAGTTGGCTCCGGCAGCCGACTATTGTCAGACAGAAAGCGACACCAAGCAACCATACTGCGCCGAGATACTTCATGGGCGGCTCGCCGCCCATCCCTCCAATGTCGCCCGATGGCGGACAACTGGTTGCAGGCTCATCATGTTCATCATACAGGTTTCTTAGGGATGTGTCAAGGTGCGGAGTGAGGGCGCAACGAGTGAAAAGTGGCCAGAGTCGCGCACTTTCAGCGGGGCACGAGGGCATCCCCGCCCTTCGTGGCTTTCCAAGAACGCGCGACCAGGCAAGACGGGATACACTCTCCCTCCCCAACCTCCCTCTCACTAGAACGAGAGGTAGGAGCCGATCACCCCATCCCCACCGGATCATACGGATCGGACAAGTCAACGTACTCGTGCCGCCCGGTCGCCACGCCGTTCCAATCGAACACATAGAACTTCGGCCCCTTCCGCTGCAGCACTTCACGCACCAGCTGTCCCCGGCGATGCGCCCGGGTGTCCTTGGGCGGCTCGGTCATGGCGTCGACAATATCCAAGTCGGTAATCATGCGACGACTGGGTACCGCGCCGAACAGGCTCAGCGCGGGATCGATGTTGTGGTACTCCAAGTCCACCGAGTGCAAGGCGTCGTCGCTCCACTCCAGTCCCTCCTCCGCGCGATAAGCATCGACGATCTGTCGCTTGGCCACCCAGTCGATCCGATCGGCCAGGCTCATCGGGTCGCGCTCCAGCCCGTCCAGGATCGACTCCCACTCATCCAGAATCCAGTCGGTCTGCTCCGACTCTCCCCGATAGGCCTGCGCCGCCCGCAAGTAGATGCGCTGCAGGTCGATCGACGAAACGGTGTCACCATCCATCAAGCGCACCTGCCAACGATAGGTCGGATCGCGGGAAACCTCCCGAAGCGCGATGATCGGATGGTCGAGGATCACCTCGTCCCCGATCAGGTCATCTTCCAGCAGCCGAATGACCAAGCACGTCGTGCCTACCTTCAGCGCGTAGGCGAACTCGTTTTGGTTCGGCTCGCCAAACAGCAGGTGGAGGCGCGTGGTCATGCCGTCGTGGCTGTAGTAATGCTCCCACTTTGGGTTGATCAATGCGCGGTTAAACCGCACGCGCGACGCCATACCTTTGAGAATGTGGTCGGCCCGCTGGCTCAGTTGGAACTCCACGTCCGGGTCAGGCACGACGCCATAAACGTGGGACACCCAGATGAAATCGATCGGATTCTCGCGAACCTGGCGCTCGGTGGGGAGACCGCCTTCCGCGGTGAGGATGTGCCCACCGACCCGGCCCACCCCCGCGAAGATCTGCCTCGTGACGAGGAAGGGATACAGCCGGTAGGCGACGCGGTTCAGGAGATCGTCTTCAGCAAGGATCAAGTAGTTCTCGTGGCAGCCGAACGTGTGTCCGCCAAAGTGGTCGACGCTGTTGTTGTAGACCGAGACCACGTCCTGAAGGCCGAGATCCTTGATCGCGCGCACAATCATGCGCTGTCCGGCGCGGTCATTCGCGACCAAGTCCTTCAAGGAGCGGCACTCCGCAGTGGCGTACTCCAGGTGGCTACCGACGGCATCGACGTACAGCCTGGCTCCGTTCATCAGAAAGCCGCCGGAATGCGAAGGCTCGAACACATCGTCGCGCGAGTGCAAATCCAGCGCGCCGAGCTTCTGATCGAAGACATGGTTTTTGATCATCTCCACCGCGGTCTCCGGATTGCCGAACTCCGGATCAGCCACGAGAGTGCCGAACTCGGTCTCAACGCCGAAGATCCGGTCGCGCGGGAAGTCATTCATGGCTCATTCTACGTACGTCCCGCGTCATCGTGGGGCCCAGAACGCTACAATGCGCTGTGCAAGCGATCACGTTCCTGCCGACCCTCGATCTCGAGGCAACCCATACGTTCTATGCCGGCCAACTCGGATTTCCGATGGTTCTTGATCAAGGGACCTGCCGGGTGTACCAAGTGGGATCAGCGTTTTGGGGATTCTGTCGGGCCGGGGTGCCGATGGCCGACCCGCGCCGGGTCACGCTCACGATCGTTGACAAGGACGTCGACGCCTGGCACGCTAGGTTGGCGGCAAGCGGAGTCTCGGTCGACGGCGAACCGAGGGAGAACCCACGCTACCGGATCTACCACTTCTACGCGACCGACCCGAACGGCTACCAGATCGAGATCCAGCGGTTCCTGCACCCGTTTCCTTAGTGCGTTTACGAAGGTCTCAAAGCTTGGTTTTATACTTGTCTTAGAGCCAAAAGAATCTTTACGTTGCGCAAATCGGTATAACAGGTGTAAAAGTTCTTGCAGTCGCTATGGGGATGGGCTGCCTGGACTCTGGAGAAGATCATCGAACTCACCGAAGAACATTTGCGCCTCTTGGCCTCGCCGGCGCTTTTTGAAGTTTACGAGTGTTTCTCAACCCTGGAAGTACGCTCGATCCCCGATGTCGCTAAAGAGATTCATCGATCTCAGGCCGCCGTCGGGGTGCACGTGGAAGCCCTGCTCAAGACCGGTTTTCTTGAGGAAGCTGGGACGCGGCGGAAGCGCGCTCGGACCGAGCGGCTCTTTCGCCGAACCGTGGACGAAACCACGGCCAAGTTCGCGGGGAAGCCATGGAGCTACTATCAGGCATCGATCGACGGATTCGCGGCCAACATGCGCCGCGCGAACCGCGCCCATCAGCTCTTCAAGCACCGACTCTTCGAGGACGCCCAAGAAGCGCCCTTCGGCATCTACCTGGTGCGCCCAATGCGGTTAACCCGAGAGGGAGCGAAGCAGCTGGGCGAGGCGTTGCGCGACCTGCATGTCCGCGCCGCCGAAATCGAGCAGAAGCACGGAACCGACGACCACAGCAAAGGGGAACGCATCTACTTGACGACGATGTTCTACCCAACCGTCGCCAGCTCTCAGTCCAAGATCAAGGCCAAACGCAAGAAGGCGGCCGCAAGCTAGCGGGCCACCGCTGACTGCACGGTCGCAACGATCCCGGCGGCGTCGAGACCGCAATCTCGCCGGATCAGCGGCTGGGAGCCATGCTCGACAAACGCGTCGGGGAGCGCGACGATTTTCGTCGGCACGTCCACACCACGCTCTTCAAGTCCGTCTCGCACTTGCTGGCCGAAGCCGCCGGTGCGGACATTCTCTTCGATCGTCACCAGCCGTCCCGTCCGGCGGACGTCGGCCTCGATCGTGTCGAAATCGATGGGCTTCACGAACCGGGCGTTGATGACCGAGGCATCGACCCCGAGTTCGGCGAGTTGCCGCGCGGCCTCGAACGCCTCGCCGACCATCGAGCCCACCGCGACCAGCGTCACGTCGCGACCTTGCCGAAGCGTCTCCGCACAGCCGAATTGGATCGGCGTGCGGGACTCCGGGAGCCGATCGTCCGATGAGCCTCGCGGATAGCGCACCGCCACCGGGCCATCGTTCATGCTCAGCGTGAACCGCGCCATCTCGCGCAACTCGGTGGTATCCCGCGGGGCCATGACGACAAAGTGCGGAATGTGCGTCAGGTACGAGAGATCAAAGGCGCCGTGATGGGTTGGTCCGTCGTCGCCGACCAGTCCCGCGCGATCGAGGAAGAAACGCACCGGCAGCCGCTGCAGCGCCACGTCGTGGAGCACTTGATCGTAGGCGCGTTGCAGGAACGACGAGTAAATGGCACAGAACGGTCTGAGTCCTCCCGCCGCCATTCCCGCCGCCATCGTCACGGCATGCGGTTCGGCGATTCCCGTGTCAAAGTACCGATCGGGGTAGGTCAGCGCGAACTCGGTGAGTCCGGTTCCATCGGGCATCGCTGCCGTTATCGCGACCACCGCCGGATCGATCGCCGCACACTCGCACATCGCCGCGCCGAATGCCTGGGTATAAGTGACGGGCCCGGCGGACTTGACCAACTCGCACGCCTGATGGTCGAACGGCGTCACGCCGTGCCACTTGCGCGCATCCACTTCGGCGACCTCATAACCCTTGCCCTTCACCGTGATCGCATGGACAAACACCGGGCCGCTTAGCTCGCGCACGGAGGCGAACAGGTCGAGCAAGGCGGGCAGATCGTGCCCGTCCACCGGGCCGATGTACTCCCAGCCAATCTCTTCGAAGATCGTGCCGGTTTCCTCGGGAGCCATGTAGTGGGTGATGCCGTGGCGCAATCCCGCGGCCACCCGGCTGATCGGATCGGGAAACTTCTCGACCACGCCCTTCGCGCGCTTGGCAAGGTCTTGGAGCCAGGGTCGCGCTCGGAGTCGGGCCAGATAGCTGTTCAATGCACCGACATTGGGCGCGATCGACATGCGATTGTCGTTGAGCACGACCGTCATCGTCGTTCCGAGATCGCCCGCGTGGTTCAACGCCTCCCAACTCATGCCGGTGGCGATGCTCGCGTCGCCGGCGATGGCGACAACGCGCTCCTCGCCGCCAACTCGGTCACGGGCGAGAGCAAACCCCATCGCGGCCGAGACCGCGGTTCCCGCATGGCCAGCCCCAAAGACATCGAGCTCATGCTCTTCCCGCTTCAGGAAGCCGCTCATGCCCTGATACTTGCGCAACGTCGGGAAGCGTTCGAGACGACCCGTAAGCAGTTTGTGGGGATATGCCTGGTGGCCGGTGTCCCACACCACCTTGTCGGGCGGGATCGAGTGAGTGGCATACAGCGCGACGGTCAGTTCGACGGTGCCGAGGTTCGAGCTGAAGTGTCCTCCCGTCTGGCTGACCAACTCGACGATCGCGCGCCGAATCTCGTTGGACACCTCTTGGAGCTGCTTGGGCGTCAGCCCATGCAGATCCGTGGGCGACGCGATCCCATGGAGCAACGGGAACTGTGCGGCGAAGTCCATCTCACCCATTGCGCCATTCTACGCTGTTGGGAGACGCGGGGTGGCGTTGAGGGGCATATTGGCCCGGGTTAGCACGGCATGGTCTGCTAGATTCTGTCCGACCCAGTCCAACCTAGTCCGAGCCAACCCGAACAAAAAAGGGCCCCCTCGCCAAAGCGAGAGGGCCGTGGTTAGCGCGGGGCCTTAGCCTTACGCCTCGGGATCGTCGTCAACCGTGATCCGCTTCTTCGACTCCGCCGCCGGGGCTTGCGCCTTGGCCGCATCGAGTGCCGAAGCCTCGGCTGCTGCTTCGGCCATCGCCGAGCTCATCGAACCGCGCTTCGACCACCAGATCGAGAACGCGAGCGCAACCACACAGACGCCGGTGATGATGCCGTTCGTCATATCCGAGCGGACCTGGATCACGAACGGAGCCAGCAAGAGCGCCACCAGGTTCATAACCTTGATGAGCGGGTTCATTGCCGGACCAGCCGTATCCTTGAACGGATCGCCGACCGTGTCGCAGACGACACCAGCCTTGTGCGCTTCGCTACCCTTACCGCCGTAGAGGCCATCCTCGATCAGCTTCTTGGCGTTGTCCCACATACCGCCAGAGTTGGCGAGGAGGACAGCCATCAGCTGGCCGCTGACGATGGCACCGGCGAGGAATCCACCCAGCGCCTGAGCACCGGCGAGGTTGTAGCCGCCGACCGACGGAGCGCCAATCGAGAAGCCGAAGGCAACCGCCATCGGCAGCGCGATCGCGAGGATCGCCGGGCCGAGGAGTTCCTTCTGCGCCGCCGCCGTGACGATGGCGACACAGTTCGCGTAGTTCGGCTTGCTTGTTCCGGCCATGATGCCCGGATCGTTGCGGAACTGGCGTCGAACCTCGTTGATCAGCTGGAAGGCCGCACGGCCGACCGCGTTGATCGTGGAGGAAGCGAACAGATACGGGGCGGCGGCACCGATGAGCAGACCCAGGAAGATCTGCGGGATGTCGAGCCGCATACCGATATCGGCGAGTTTCGCTTCTTCGACAAACGAGTGGAACAAGGCAACCGCCGCGACGACCGCCGTTGCGATCGCGAAGCCCTTCGTGAGCGCCTTGGTCGTGTTGCCGGCGGCGTCGAGCCGCTGGACGGCCTTGGAACCGCTCGGGCTGTCGTGGCCCGCACCCGACATCTCAAAGACGCCCTGGGCGTTGTCCGAGATCGGGCCGAACGTGTCCATCGCGAGGATGAAGCCGGTGGTCGTCAGGAGACCCAGGCCCACGAGCGCAATGCCGTAGAAGCTGAGCAGCAACGTGCCGTAATCTCCCGGGCTGAAGATGATCAGCGGGAAGATGAGGGCAACGACGATCGAAAGCACGGAGAACACACTCGACTCACACGCCAGAGCAAAGCCCTGGATGATCATCGGCGCGGGGCCCGCATTCGAGACGCCCGCAATCTCCTTGACTGGACCCTTGTGGGTGCTCACGTAGTAGTCGGTGAGAATCTCGATGAAGAAGGCCATCAAGATGCCGAAGATGATACACGCGGCAAAAGTCCACCACGGAACTGACGTCTGAACGAGTTGACCGACCGTGAAGGTGACCGGATTCGGCTGCGGCATATTGCGCGCCTCTTCCAGAACCTTCTGCGCCTCGGCGTTCTTCGCTTCTTGCGCGGCGTCCTTCAACGTCGTCGCTTCCTGCGCGAGCTTCTGATACTCGTCGAACTTCTTTCGAACGTCGTCGCGGATCGTCTTCAGTTTGTCGGTGTCGAGGTTGAACACCTGATCGCCCGCCATCTGTCGCTGTAGGCTCAGCAGGATGTCGTTCTCCGGCACATCGAGACCGATCGCAACGTTGCCGCTGCCATCGACGAAGAACTGCGGCGAGACGCCGTCCTCGTCGCCGACGATCTTCTGCGACTGGGCAGCGAGACCTTCCTTGAACTTAGCCGCATCGTCGGTGAGGACGTAAGCGGTCTTCTCCTTCGGAGCCTCGGTGCTTCCCGGCGCGGGCACGCCCGGCTCGGTGACCTTGAAGACGCGCACGCTCTTGTACGCCTCTGCCGCGGTCAGGTACTGAGGCTCGCCACCGGTCGTGGAGTTCTTGACCACCGTGAGGCTCTTGAGCTGCTCCGAATCGAGCGAAACCGGCTTGAAGCCGCTGAGCGGCTTGATTCGGTCGATCTGATCGGGCGGAGCCATAATCGCCGCGCTGATCAGATTCTCGAGGTTGTCCGGAGGCAGGTTGAGCGCCTTGAGACCCGAGTGATCCTTGATGTCGGCCACGCGGATTTCCCACTCAGCCTTGCCCGACTCCTTGGCGATTTGGTCGCGAACCGCTTTGATGCCCTCGATCTTGCTCTTGGCAATCTCGAGGTCCGAGCGGATCATGCGGGTAGCGATGAGGCTCTTGCCGTCGCCGCCCATCATGACGTAGGCCAACGCGATGGTGCCGATCGCGGCGATACCCGCGGAGAGCCAGAAGCCCTTGCGGATCGCGGTCAGCGGATCGCTGTCGATATTGTCGCTGCCCTTGACCGAGTAGATACCGAAGATCGACGCGATGATTCCCACGCCGCGCGCCATCAAAGCGAACAGGATGAGCTTCATCCATGTTGCCTGGTCGAAAATCGATGCCGTTGCGGCACCGAGCACGATGGCGGCAACCAGCGTGACTTCGTAAGACTCAAAGATGTCGGCGGCCATACCGGCGCAGTCGCCGACGTTGTCGCCCACGTTGTCGGCGATCGTCGCCGGGTTGCGGGGGTCATCCTCAGGAATGCCTGCCTCGACCTTTCCGACGAGGTCAGCACCGACGTCAGCAGCCTTGGTGAAGATGCCGCCACCGACACGCATGAAGAGCGCGGCAAGCGAACCACCAAAGCCAAAACCGATCAGCAGCTTCATCGCGTCGCCGCCACCGGCGAGCAAGATAATCGTCGCGCCGAGCAAACCCATGCCAACCGTGATGAGGCCCGCAACGGAGCCCGATCGGAAGGCGATCTCAAGCGTGGACTTGTAGCTCGAAAGCGCGGCGTGAGCCGTGCGCATGTTGCCGCGAACGGCCATATCCATGCCCACGTAACCGGCGATGTACGAGGCGGCAACGCCCGCCACAAAGCTGAGCGCAGTAAAGACCGCGGTCATCGTGCCGTACGAGTTCATGTACAGGACGACCAACAGGGCCGAGATCAGCAGCACGAACCAGATCATCGTAGCGACCTGGCGCTTCAGATAGGCGATAGCGCCTTCGTGAATCGCGCCGCCGACTTCCTGCATTTTCTCGCTGCCCGGCGACTTCGCAAGCACTTGGCCGCGGATAACGAACCCGACCGCAAGCGCAATGAAGCCGAGCACCAACGAGATGTACAAGAACATCTTGTCGGACTGCGAGAACTCGAGGACGATGTTGGCTTCTCCTCCGGCCGCCATTGAGAAAGCGGGAACCAGAGTGAGTAGTAAGGCAAGAATCGCGGACTGCCACCTCCGCGTTGCCAAGTCTGTCAACCTCATTTTTTGCAAACAACCCCCGTTTGCACGCTTCCATGCCAGATGCACTTGGCCGTGAGTGGTCCGGCTAGGATACCCGGTCGAAGCAAGATGAAGGAAAGTTTGCACCGGCGTCATTGCACGGAAGTTGACCTGTGGGGTATCGGGAATCCTGCGTTCAACTTGCCTCGTCAGCTACAATAAGGAAGCAGGAAACCGCATGGCCCGAAGACCAATCAAGAAGAAAACCCCAAATGACGAGAAGGAACGCGGCATCGAACTCGATGGCGTCGTTCTTGAGAATTTGCCCAGCGCCAAGTTTCGAGTACAGATCGAAGACGGCGTAGAGATCTTGGCCCACGTATCGGGAAAGATGCGTATGCACTACATCCGAATTCTCCCCGGGGATCGGGTCCGCGTCGAGATGAGCCCCTACGATCTCACCAAGGGTCGCATCGTTTACCGCTTTAAGTAATCCATGCAGATCGTCGTTCCGGAGGAGTTCAAGCCCCTGTGGATCCACGATGCGGATCACCCCATCGTCAAGCTCCCGCATCCCGCGCTGAGGCGCGTGGCCCAGCCCCTCGTCAAGGTCACGAAGAAAACGCAGTTGCTCGTTGACGACATGCTGCGCATCATGCGGCGGGCGAATGGCGTGGGCCTAGCCGCCCCGCAACTCGGTATCGACCAGCGAGTCATCGTCATCGCACCGATGGATTACCGCCCGATGGCCCTGATCAACCCCGTCATCACCAAGATGGAGGGCGAGGTTTTGGGCACCGAGGGCTGCCTAAGCCTGCCAGGCCTGTATGGCACCGTCAAGCGGGCCAAGTATGTCGAGGTCGACTGCCTCGACCGGCGGGGGCGCGAGATCACCATCGAGCTCGAAGGAATGCCCGCCCGCGTCCTTCAGCACGAGGTCGACCACTTGGACGGCGTGTTGTTCATCGACAAGGTCGATGTCGCCACGCTGCACTGGGCGCAACCCGGCGAACAAGACGCCGACGCGGAATGAGGCTCGTCTACTTCGGTACGGCTTCCTTTGCCGTCCCCGCGCTTCGAGCTCTCGCCGACCATGTGATCTTGGTCGTGAGCCAACCCGACCGACCCTCCGGGCGTGGCATGCGCTTGCATCCTTCGCCCGTCAAGCATGCGGCGCTCGAACTTGGTCTCACCTGCGAAACGCCGGAGCGTTCACGCGCCCCTGAGTTCGTCGCGACTCTTCGCGGACTCGAAGCCGATGCCTTGGTTGTCGCGGCTTACGGCCAGATTCTGAGTGTGGATGTGCTGGAGTCCGCCAGGCGCGGCGGGATCAATCTGCATGGATCCATCTTGCCCGCGTATCGAGGCGCCGCGCCGATACAGCGCTGCTTGATCAATGGCGATACCGAAACCGGTGTCACCCTCATGCAGATGGATCGCGGCATGGATACCGGCGACATGATCGATGTTGTGCGGACGCCCGTCGACCCTGACGAAACCTACGGTGCATTACAGGATCGGCTTGCGATCCTCGCGGCCGACCTGGCTCGGGATTGGATGCCGCGGATCGTCGCCGGCGATTATCCTCGCACTCCGCAGGATGCCGCCCTCGCGACGATGGCCCCGAAGCTCGAGCGCATCGAAGGACAGTTGCGGACCACCATGCCTGCCGTCGAAGCTTACAACCGTTTCCGAGGCGTCACGCCTTCGCCGGGTGCCTACCTGGAGTCTGATTTCGGTCGGATCAAGATCGCGTCGGCCCGATTGGGCGAGGGCGAAGGGACCCCGGGAACCTACCTCGGTGGCGATGAACTGGCGTTCGTGGGCGGCTGTTTGCGCTTGAGAGAGGTTCAGCCCGAAGGGCGTGGGCGGATGGCGCTCGGCGCGCTAGCCAACGGCTTACGGTTACGCCCCGGGGATGCGCTGGTATCCTCCTAGCGATGCCCACGCTCGTTTTGATCCGTCACGGCCAGTCCATTTGGAACCTGCAGAACCGCTTCACCGGCTGGGTCGATGTTCCGCTCTCCGAGCAAGGCGAGGCCGAGGCGCGGCGCGCCGGCGAGCTCATCCAAGGGCTCCACTTCGATGTGGCATACACCAGCGCTCTTCGCCGTGCTCAGCACACTTTGGACATCATCCTCGAGACGCGCGGCACTCCGCTCCCGGTCATCCGGGATGCCGCCTTGAACGAGCGCATGTATGGCGATCTGCAGGGTCTGGATAAGGCCGATACGGTCGCCCGACACGGCGAGGCTCAGGTGCACATCTGGCGGCGCAGCTTCGATGTCGCCCCTCCGAACGGCGAGTCTCTGAAGGACACCGCCGCGCGGACACTTCCCTTCTTTGATCGCTGCATCATGGGCGACATCCGCAAGGGCCGCAATGTGCTCGTAGTCGCCCACGGCAACTCGAACCGCTCGATCGTGATGGAACTCGACAAGCTCAGCGGCGAGGAGATCATGAAGGTCGAACTGCCGACGGGTCAGCCGCTGGTGTACGAACTCAGCGAGGCAGGCGAAGTCCTCGAAAAGCGCGTCCTCTAGGGCAAGTCGCAGCTCTCGTTGACGTTCGGCGTGCCGAAGAGTAGCCACATCTGAACAGCAGCCACCAGTCCGCCGAGCGCGATGCCCGCCACGCCTAGGAAGCTGCTGCCGAGCACCATCCAGAGCACCCACTGCGCCATCACCGTGACGCCGAACACGAGCGAGACCAGACCCCAGCCGACGACCATCAGCACCGATGCCCACCACGGCGGGGGCTGAGTCGCCATGTCGATCCACTCTTGCGCTTCGACGCTGTCCGCCAAGTTCGGCTCGTCGCCGTACTCTTCGTCGAAATCGAACGTCTCCGAGGGGTCCGACGCACCGTCGGACTCATCCGGCGGGGTTCACCCGCCGCCTTCAAATTTGCGCGAATAGCCCATGCCGCAGATGGCCGCCCCGGTCGGCAGCAGCCAGAACGCCAGCCACCCCAATCCGAACGCCTTCCAGATCGCAAACGGCGCTGCCAGCCATACGATCGCCGCGAACAGCGCGACCAACGAGAACACGACTTGCCACGTCGCGTAGGATCGCGGACTGCCCATGATGAAGGGCAGAGCAAGCAGTCGCGCTAAGAACATAGCCTATTGTAAGGCACTTGACCTCGGCGTGCGACCAATCTAGCGTTAGTGCTTGCCTTGATCAAGATTGAGCATGGTGCCCATCAGCGTCTTCTCGGCAGTGCCGGCATCGCCGCTCTGGATCGCGCGAAGCGCCATCGTGACCTCTTGCGCTTCCTGATGACGGCCCTCGGCGGTCAGCAGCGCTTGCGTCCGCTGGAGATCGTTGATCGCCATCGCCGCCGTGAGCTGCTGAGTTTTCAAACCCATGATCGTCTTCTCGACGACTCTCGAAGCCAGCGCCAAATCGCCCGCACTCTTCACCTTCGGATTCTGCGGAGCGGAGTAGCGAGCCGAGTCCGCCGTGAACTCGATGACAAAGTCGAGGGGGATCGACTCCGTGCGACCGGTCAACGAGTCATCGTAAGTCAAAGTGCCCTCGGCAACCCGATACCAGCCCAGCGGATGATTCGGGAACTCCAGGTCGAAGACTTGGTCGAGGGTAGCCCCGCGCTCGAGGTCGGCGAGAGGCACAATGACCTCACGATCGCCGCCGCCACCGTGCGATCGCAGGTTCACCCATCGCGCGAGGCGGAGCTTGAGCGACAGGTTCCTCGCCGCCACGGTCATCAGCTTCTCGAGTTCCGTTCGGAAGATTTCGGGGAGGAGCTCGGGCCGCGGAACGAAGTAGTAGTTCCCTCCCGCGCGCTTCGCCATTCCGGCAAGCAGTTCCTCGTTGTAATCCGGACCGAAGCCTAGGAAGGTGACCGTAACCCCCCGACCCTTGATTTCGGAAGCAAACGTGGTCAGTGCCCCGAAGTCTTTGATGCCGGTCGTCGGGTCGCCATCGCTCAGAACGAGCATCCGCGTGGCCCGATTGGCCTCTGCATAGGTCGCAAGTTGTTGCGCGGCGAGCGCCATACCGCCATAGAGATCGGTGGTGTTACCCACGGTGAGACGGGCGATGCCGTCCTTGATCACCTGGCGGTTCGTGACCCGCTGCGGCGGCATCAGCAGATCGACAACCTCCTCGAAGGTAACGATGCTCAGCACGTCGTCCGGTGACAGCAGATCGACGACATAAGAACAGGCGGCCTTGGCGTATTCGAGCGGGGCTCCTTCCATCGAACCCGAGCGGTCGATGACCAAGCAGACGTTGAGCGGCGTACGATTACCGGCGGCACCGCCCACGTTTGCCGCCGTCAGCTCAAGAAGAAACTGCTCACGGCCCGGCCCATTCGCCATCGCGGCATCCCGCCCCGGGACGATCGATGCTGCGAGGGCCCGATCCGGCACCGCAACGCCCATGGCCGATGTCCGATTCGGGTCAAACGCACCCATCGCAGCAGTGCGATTGGGATCAACATTGCCCATCGCAGCGGTTCGGTTCGGATCAAAGCCACCCGCAATCGTCTTGTTCGGATCCATATGCTTATCCTACACCTTCGGTGAGCAGTACAATCACCCTCATGTCGAGGCGTGCTCCCTTTACGACGGCTTTCTGCGGTTTGGTCGTTCTGATGTCCGTGCTCGCCACGATGTTCCCCGAGCCGTTGGCCATCCTGCTGTATCAGACGGCCACGCCCAACCCGCTTGCGCTGATTGGGCACATCTTCTTCAACGATCTCCTCGGAGGAATCTTCTCCGCGCTCGCGCTGTGGTCGGTGGGACAAGTCATCGAGACCGAAACGGGCACCGCCAAGGCCGCAATTTTTGCCCTCATCATCGCCTTTCTCTCTTGCATCGCGATTCAGCTTGCCGCGGCTTCGCTCGGCAACCCCGGCATGCTGGGCGGGGCGTGGATCGTCGCCGGTGCTTCGTGGCTGGCGTGGAGTGTCCGGTATCCCAACATGAAGGTGCGCTTCATGTTCGTTGCGGAGATTGAGGGCAAGTGGCTAGGCTTGGTGGGCGTGGTGCTGGCGATCCTCGCCTTCCGTCCAGCTCAGTTGAGTCCGTTCGCCGCATTACCGCTGGCGTTTGCGTGGGCGTATGCCGCCAACAAGCTGCCGTTCATGCCATACGGGCGACCCGTGAAGGCCGTCTCTACGCCCACCGGGCCGCGCGGCATCAAGCCCCCGCGTCCGGATTACTTCGACGACGTGAAGCGGCGCGAGCAAGAACGCGCCGAGCGAGAACGGCTACGCAAGCTGCTCGAGTCGAGCGTGAACGATGAGCCGAAAGACGACCGTTAAGCGTTCGGCTTAACGGTCAGTTCCCAAACGCGGACCATCTTGTCCAATCCGCCCGCAGCAAGGAACTTGCCGTTCGGCGAGAACTCGACGGTCAACATGGGATTCGGACTGGCGTCGATGTTCAGCTGGCCAAGACCCTTGTCCGCGTTCCACAGCTTCACCGTACCATCACGTCCGGCACTCGCAAACAACCACCCGTTCGGATGGAAGGCCAGAGCCTCGATCGGCTTGGTGTGACCGAACATCACCTTGTCCAGGTTGCCGTCGGAAAGGCTGAAGATGCGGATCGAAAGGTCGACCGCAGCCACCGCAAGGAACCGTCCGTTAGGCGAGAACGCCATCGACGTGACCGCCGAGCGAACCGCCTTAAACGTGTGAATGAGATCGCCGTTCGAGGCGTTCCAAAGCTTGACCGTGTTATCCGCTGAGCCGGTAGCGATTACACGCCCGTCCGCCGACCACGCAACCGCGGTTACGGAACCGTCGTGCTCCTCGCGCTCGACTCGCAGGTCGCCCGTGGCAACCGTGTTGATCGTCACTGTGTTGTGGATCGAACCGGTGGCAATCGAGGCACCGTCCGGAGAAATCGCGACCGTGCTCACCCACTCCAAGTCGTCCGACTTGTAGGGTCCGATCAGCCCGTTGCGGACCGTCCACATGCCCACCGAGTTCTCGACCGCGCCAGCGGCGACCAAAACATCGTCGGTGGTGGCTCGGATCGTCGAGACGACGCCCGCGTCGATCTTCGCCCGCTTGGTCGGTTCGCTGGCCTCCATGTCCCACCAGAGAATCTCGTTGTCGAAGGCACTGGTGATCAGCTGTCCCGTACCCGGCGTAAACGCGATCGCGTAGACGGGGGTCTTGTGGCCGGCAAGCTTCCGATGCAACTTAACTTGAAGCGGTCGCTTGGGCTGCTGAGCCGGGGTCTTCTGCCCGAAGCCGCCCGCAAGCATCGCATCATATTCATTGCGACGTTCGGGGTCGATCAACGTCGAGAAGGCGTCGTTGATCCGCGCCATAACGTCGTGGCTTTTTGGGTCCGGGTTCACATCGGGATGGAACTTACGGGCGAGCTTTCTATATGCGCGTCGGAGCGATTCTGGTTCGGCAGACTGCTCAACGCCCAGGATTTCGTAAAGGGTCGGCAAGGTCTAGATTATGAAAGGTAAGGCCCCCAAATCGAAACCCTTTGGGCCCTTCTTTTCATCTCATTTTTGATCTACGCAAAAGCAACCCGCGAGATTGCGGGGCTAACATGAGCCCGTATGATGCGTCGCCCGTGGCTATTGCTGCTCTTGCTGCCCCTTGTTCCTCTGTTCAATGTGTTGAGCCAGGGGCATACGATCGGCCCCTTCGATCAGATTCGTCAGTTCGCGCCATGGCGCGCCGATGAACCCGCTCAACCTTGGGACGTGCTACAAGCCGACGGAGCCCTGCAGTTCTATGTGTGGCGTGATCTCGTGCTCGAGTCGTGGTCTCAGTTCCAGTTTCCGTTCTGGAATCCCTACCAGCTTGCGGGCACGCCGCTCATGGCGAACTCGCAATCCGGCGCGCTCTATCCGCCTCATGTTGTGCTTGGGGTGCTTCACGTGCCCACACCGATCGCAGTGATTGTGCTCGCGTGGCTGCACCTCGCCCTTGCGGGAGTCGGGACGTACCGATTGGTCAGGGCGCTCGGCGGCACCGAGATGGGCGGCTTGCTAGCTGGCAGCAGCTTCATGCTCTCTCCGTTCCTTGTTGGATGGACCGTGCTGAGCAGTGTTCCCTCGACCGTCGCATGGATTCCTTGGGCCCTTGCCCTGCTGACCGAAGCAATGCGCGGACAACCCCGCCGCTTCTTGGGTCTCGGTCTGGTGGTCGGCATGATGGGGCTCGCTGGACACTTGCAGTTTCTCGCCTATGGGTTGATGGCGTTGCTCGTGTGGGGGATTTGGCTGGCGGCCGAGGCGCGCAACGTCAGAACGATCGCGGCCGCGGTGCTCGCGGTGGGCGGTGGTTTGGCCCTCGCGGGGCCTCAGCTCATGCCCGTGGTCAGCTACTCGCAGTTCTCGCACCGGCGCAACTCGCCGACGGCGGAGGGCTACGAGGCTTACGTCTTCAGCGCGATACGGACCTTCGAGTTCGGCAATCTCGTGAACCCGATGACTTTGGGGAACCCTCGAGAAGCTGAAGAAGACGCCCGCATCTCCACGTACTGGCCAGCGCTGGTCAAGCGCGGCGGCAACTGGGCGGAGTCTGCCGTCTCGCCGGGTGCCGTCGCCTTGGCTGGACTTTGCTTCCTGCCATTGGTGTTCCGTCGCCTCCGGGGCCAGATCGGCGCCCCGCTCACGCTCGGCGTGCTCAGCTTGCTCCTCGCCACCGGCACCCCGGTGAACCGCCTCCTCTATTTCGGGGTTCCGGGCTGGTCGTCAACGGGTTCTCCGGGGCGCATCATCGTGCTCTTTGCGATGATGGGGGCGGTGATAGCCGGTCTGGTCGTCGGCAAACTGCTCACCGTCCACGATCGGCCCAATGCAAAGAAAGTACAGCTCGCCACCTTGGTGTTCGCGTTGCTCTCCGTCGCTACGGTCGGCATCGGGATCAACGGTGCGCAAACCCCCGATGGCATCGATCACGGGTTGTTCCAGGTCCTCGTGTCGCGCGCGACCGCAACCGGCGGACTCATGGCTCTCATCATCGCCGCGATCGCAATCCAGCCTTTCATCTATGGCTTCTTCCGGGGAAGCATGCTGAAGCAGTCGGTGATGTGGATCTTCCCCGCCGGCGTTGTAGCGACCGCCCTGCTCGGGGGTATGGGCAAGATCATTCCGTCGGGCAAGCCCTTGGAGTACCCCCGGTCGAAGAGTTACGAGCGCATCGCCGTTCCGAACGAGAACTGGGGCTTGGTTGTCGCCGCTAAGGGAGCCACCCTTCCGCCGAACACGGCCACGCTCTTCCGCATCCACGACCTTGCCGGCTACGATTCGCTGCTCCATCGCGACACGGTCGCGATGCTGAACGACATCAACGGGCAGGACTCAGCCCCCCAAGCAAACGGCAACATCATGTTCATCAAGCCCTCGTTCGACAAGGACAAGTTGGGGGAGGCAGGGGTGACCCAGATGTGGTCCGCCCAGGGCGTGATGGGACTCGACCCCGGCGACTCCGGCGATGGCGTCTTCCGGCAGCCTGTTCGCGGGCCGGGACGCGTGTCATCCACGGGCGGAGAAGCCAAGATCGTGGGCCAAACCCTGCGCTCCATTACCGTCGAAGCGGTCGGGCCCGGGACGCTCACCCTGCGCGATCGCAACATGCCGGGGTGGTCGGCGTCGGTCAATGGAACACCCGCGCCGATCCAAGGCGATCGATGGCGCGAGGTGGCGTTGCCGGATGGCAATGCCACGGTCGTCTTCACGTACACGCCACCCGGATTCGGCACCGGATTCATCCTGTTCTTCGTCGGCCTCGCCGCTACTTACCTAGCGACCCGGCTCGGAACGGGAACGAGCGAACCTGCGGCAGATGATGAAGCGTCGGAAGCGCCGGATGACGAGCTTGCTTCGGTTTAGGTGGATCGCCCTGGTCGCGGTGCTGGGCGCACTGATCGCCAGCCCACGAACTCAGGGGTTCAAACCCAACCGCGAACTTCCCTACGTTCCCCCCAAGCGGTGGGCGCTGATGATCGGGGCGGAACAGTACGAGCACTACGCGCCTTTGCAGTTTGCCGCCGATGATGCGCGCGCGATGGGCAAGACGCTCGTCGAGTCGTATCGATTCGATCCCGCCAATGTCTCTGTCCTCGCTGACGACGCTCAGGGTCCCGCTCCAACGGTGGCCAACATCCGGAAGCGGCTGGATGAGACCCTCGCGAATCCCCAACTCGACCGCGGCGATCTCTTCGTGTTCTACTTTTCGGGACACGGAGCCGGAGGCACGTCGGGTGACTACCTGCTGCCCACCGACACGAAACGCGAGACTTTCGAGCAACAGGGCCTTCCGGTCCGCGAGGTGCTGGACCGCATCGTCAAGGCGGGGCTCAAGAACGTGCTCATCATTGCGGACGCCTGCCGAAGCGGCCAGGAAAACCCGTTCGGGCAGGAACTGCAGGAACTCGGCAAGCGGGCGAACATCGCGGTCGTCCTCGGTTGCGCGCCGGGGACGCGCTCCTACGAGTATCCGAACTTTCAACGCGGCATCTTCACCCACTTCTTGATACGCGCGCTGAGCCAACAGGAGCCGAAAGAGGCAGGCACGGGTGCGCTGTGGGCCTCGGCGGTGGCTAAGCGGGTGCAGAAGGAGGTTGCCGAGCGCACGGAGCGGGACTACGGCATCAACGCGCAACGCCCGGCAGTTTGGTCAGAACCCACGCAGGATGTTCTGATCGGGGCGTTTGTGCCCGAATCGCTCGCGACGGAGAACCTCAAGACCTTCGAGGAACAGGCCGCCAAGCTGAATCAACAGAACTACGCCAAGGCGCTCGCGACCTACGCCGAAGCCCTCTACGAGCAAGACCGCTATGCCGAAGCGATCCAGCTGTTCAAGACGCTCGACGGCATCGGCGAGATGACCCCCGCAGAGCGCTACTCCTACGCGATGAGCCTTCGCTTTGCGGATCGCTATACGGAGGCCGTCCGCGCCTTCGATGAACTAGAGAAGTCCGATCACCTGGTCTATTCCAAGCTCGCCGTAGCCTCAAATCCCACGCGAATGATGCCGGTCACCAAGCGGATCGCGGCCGCGCAGGATCTGTGGCGTCAGACAAAGCAAGCGGATTTTGCGCTTCTCGGACTAGCGGTGATCCAGCGGCTCGGCGAAGATCAGCAGCTTGCCGACTTTCTCGGAGAAGTGCTGGAAGCCAAGGTGCTCGACGATCACCGGGCCGCCTACGCAGAAGGGGCGCGGGCGGTCGCACTCGGCCAGACCAAGGAAGCCATCGCGGCCTACGAGCGGTGCATCGCCACGGAAGGAGGCACCCTCGCCGAAGCCGCAAGGCTATGGCTGTGGACGCTGTATCGCCAGGCCGCCGACTTTGCGGCGATGTCTAGGTTGGCGGCACAGGCCCCCGCCGCCGACAAGGCGACCTGGCATTACCTCGCCGCATCGCTGGCGCTTGAGCGGGGCGACCGCGCGGGCTTCCTTAGCGAGTCGAAGATGTCTCTGATCGCGGGCCCCGGACCGGAGATCATGCAGGCGATCATCCGCGAGGGGGGCATCGAGACGTTCCAGTTTGCCGACGAGATCATCGCGGCTGCGGATCGACACCCCTACTCGTGGCGAGCCCTCATGGTCAAGGCCTTCGCGGAGAGTGTGAAGGCCTCGCCCGAGGAGCGCCAAGCCAAAGTGGCCGAGCGGCTTCAGGAAGCAATGAAGTACGCGGACGACCCGCTCGGTGCATTTGCGACGATGGTCAGTCTGCTCGACATCCTGCTCGAAGAGCTCCATGCAAAGAAGCTGATGCCCGACGAGCAGTACGTCATGCTGCTGACCGCCTACGCCGGCTTTCTCGCCGATGGGATCTCCGACATGGGCCAAGACCCGGAACTGTGGTTCATCACGGTTTACATGGGTTTGCGCACCCAACGCGCCGTGCAGCTCCGAGCCAAGATGCTCGCTCACCTAGGACCTCAGATCGAAAGCAGTGACCTCGACCCGGCCGTCCGCAGCCCGCTGTTGCTGGTCGCCATCGCAAGCGGCGACGGTCAGTTGGTGTCGAAGCTGATGAAGGGCAAGTTCGACGCCTACGACGAGGGCGACGTCCCCTGGTTCTTGGCCGTTCACTACATCGGGAATGGCGACGATGCGGCGCTCAAGGCGCTGATCGCGAAGGCCCCGAGCCCTAGCCGGGAACTTCAACCCCTTGCCGAAGCGATCCGAGGCTATCTCGATGCGGTCGAGGGGCGAAAGGCTGAAGCCCTGGCCCGGGCAAACAAGATCGCGACGGACGATCCGGGACTTGCCGCGATGAAGATTCTCATCCTCAAGCGATTGGACGAAGATGCGACCGCGGTTCTCGCCGCGGCAAGCAACGTCGAGAGCTGGCGTTACCTGCCGCTGAACCTTCGCGTTCTTCGCGAGCATCTCAGTTCACCAACGATCTCTGAGGAGGACCGCGTGCGGCTCATGCTGCCCGTCACCGCCCACACGGGAAACCCGCTTGCCCACGAGTTATCGTTCTTGAGCGAGCCCGACATCAAGGCATTTGCGGGCACCTATCGGAAGCGCGCGGTCGCTTGGGACGACGAGATGACTCAGACACTCTGGGACTTCTCGATGACCGTGAACGATAAGGGAGAAGCGAAAGGCACGCTGGGAGAGATCGCGTTCGAGGGCAGGGTCGATGCCTACGGAAACCTCACTGCAACCGCCGCCTACCAAGGGAGAACGTGGAGCATCAACTCCAAGCTGTGTCCTGCGTCGATCGCGGCCAAGGTGCCCGAGACGGCGACATTCGGCTTCGCATTTCAGCTGATCGACCCCAAGGGAGTCCGCATCGCCGCCTATCTGGTGGACCTCCCCAAGCAGTAACCCCAGCCCCGGAACTACAATTGAAGTGATCTCATGAGAGTCCCCTTTTACGACATCAAGGCTCAGTATCTGGAACTGCAGGAAGAGCTGGACCGAATCACCCATGAGGTCTTGAGTTCGGGCGCATACGCCCCCGGGAAGTACGTGCAGGCGCTCGAGCAAGAAGTCGCGAGCCAGCACGGATGCAAGCACGGTATCGCCGTCAACAGCGGTACCGACGCCCTGCGCATTCTCATGGACGCGGCCGAGATCGGCGCAGGCGACGAGGTCATCACGACCGCCTTCACATTTGTGGCGAGCGTCGAAACGATCGTCCAAACCGGGGCGACGCCGGTCTTCGTCGATATCGACCCGATCATGATGCAGATCGATCCATCTCTGATCGAGACTGCGATCACGCCACGCACCAAGGCGATCCTGCCGATCCACTTGTTCGGGCAGCTCTGCCCGATCCGAAAGGTTCAGGCGATCGCGGAGAGATATGGTCTGACGATTCTCGAAGACGCCGCCCAGGCACTCCACTCCCACCACAAGGGAACCTACGCAGGCAACTTCGGGCGCGGGGCGGGCATCAGCTTCTATGTCACGAAGAACCTCGGCGCGGCCGGTGATGGCGGAATGATCATCACCAACGACGACGAGATCGCCGAGCGCAGCCGATCGATGCGCGTCCACGGAATGGGCCGTGAGCGTTACTACTACGACTACTTGGGCTACACCAGCCGCCTCGATGAGATTCAAGGGGCCATCTTGCTGACCAAGCTCGGCCGCGTCCCCGCCTGGAACGACCGGCGCGGTGAACTAGCGGCCATCTACCACGAGGTGTTGAAGGGAACCAAAGGGCTGTCCTTGCCCCAGTTGCTGCCCGGCAACAACACCACCAACCACCAGTTCACAGTTCAGCTGGACCGCCGTGACGAACTGCAGGCCTTCCTCAAGGAGCGGGAGATCGACAGCATGATCTACTACCCCGTGCCGATCCACTTCCACGCACCGTACCAGCACCTCGCCGCCCGTGGCAGTTTGCCGGTAACCGAGCGAGTCTCCAATCGAGTCCTGAGTCTGCCGATCCACCCCCACCTGTCGGATGAGCAAGTTCGCCACGCCGCCGAGACGATTCGTTCGTTCTTCTAGCCTCCTGCTGGTCCTGTTCATCGGCGGCTGTGCCTCTGATGTTGCGGAGAGTTCCAAGCCGCCGGTGCCCGAAGGCATGGTGTGGATTCCCGGTGGCACATTCACGATGGGCGACAACGGGGGATTCCCCGACGAGCGACCCGCGCATGAGCGCACGGTCGCTGGGTTCTTCATGGATCGCCACGAGGTCACCAACCAGCAGTTTGCTGAGTTCGTCGCGGCAACGGGTTATGTAACCGTCGCCGAGCGCCCCCTCGATCCAAAGGACTTCCCCGATCTTCCCTCTGACCAGCGCAAGCCCGGTGCCCTCGTCATCGATGGCACCGATTGGGAATACGTCCCCGGAGCGAACTGGCGGCACCCGCAGGGTCCGGGGAGCGGTATCGACGACCGGATGGATCATCCGGTCGTGCAAGTGGCATGGGACGATGCCGTCGCCTATGCCAAGTGGGCGGGAAAGCGGTTGCCGACCGAAGCGGAGTGGGAGTACGCAGCCCGGGCGGGGTCGCGCCAGCGGTACATCTGGGGAGAAGCCGAACCGGCGGGCCAGGCCAATACCGGGGTGGGCGACACGTTCACCCTCACCGCCCCCGTTCAGACCTACGGGGCCAATGCCCTCGGCCTCTATGATATGGCGGGCAATGTTTGGGAGTGGTGCGCCGACTCCTACGACCCGACGGCATACGCGAAGCCAGGCCAACTGAAAGAGAACGATGAGAAAGTCATGCGCGGTGGCTCGTTCCTCTGCTTTCCCGAGACCTGCCAAGGCTATCGCCCCTCCGCGCGAATGAAATCAACCCGCGACACCGGGCTGATGCACGTCGGTTTTCGCTGCGTCCGCTAGCTACTTGATTGGCGAGTCGACCCCTGGCAAGGGAAAGTTGGGATTCGGCCGATGCTCGAGAGCAAAGAACCGCTCCGCTCGCCGGACAAGGTCCGGCCGGGAAGCGGCCAGATCCGTCTTCTCAGCGGGATCCATATCGAGATCGTAGATCTCGATGCTCTTGTTGCCTTGGGCCAGCCGCGGACGGATCGCTTTCCATCGGTCATCGAAGATCGCGGCCAGGAACCCGCCATTCTCCGGAAACTCGAAGTACAGCTCTTTGCGCCGGCTTGAGGCCCCACCCCGCCAAACCGCCAACTGGTTCTGGCCATCGTGGCTGCCTGGCCGGAAGCCAGCCACGGCGGCCAACGTCGGCATCAGATCCGGTGCGTAGCTCACCTGATCCAGCACCCGCCCCGCTGGCACCTGCCCGGGCCACCGAACGAGCATCGGCATGCGGATTCCACCTTCGTAGCCCGTCGACTTGGTACCGCGTAGCCCGGCGCTTGAGTTGAAGAACGCACGGTCGACCTGGCCAAGGAAGGTCGGCCCATTATCGCTGGTAAAGATGATCAGCGTGCTGTCGAGCTTGCCAGTCCTCTCCAGCGTATCGAGAATCGCTCCCACGCTGGTGTCGAGAGCCGAGATCATGGCTGCGTAGGTCGCTCTCGGACGCTTGGCCGGCACGTATCCGTTCTGCCCGAGGTACGGCTCAGGGTCCCACTCGAGGGGGAACTTGGCCACCTCGTCGGGGGGCGCTTGCAGCGACACATGCGGCATCGGGCTCGCATAGTAAAGGAAGAACGGTCTCTCCTTCTGAAGCTCGATCCACTTCACCGCATGGGCGCGCAGCTCGTGCTCGGCAAACTGCTTACCGACAAACGTCGCGAAGGTCTCATCCGTTGCCTGCTCTTCCGTGATCTTCACGCTCGGCCGGAAGTAGCGGTTCCCGGTGAGCAGGTGCACGTCGGAGTTGTGCCAGAGATAGGCGGGATAGAGATTGTGCGCCTGACGCTGGCAGAGATACCCAAAGAAGGTATCGAAGCCTTGATTGTTGGGGTGACCCTCGCTGCCGGGGGCGCCGAGGCCCCACTTACCGATGGCGGCGGTGGCATAGCCTCGCTCCTTGAACCCCTCGGCGATCGTGCGCTCGGCCGCAGGGAGTGACATCTGACCCTCGCCCGAATTGAGCTCCCAACCGCCGACCTCCTTGTTTCCGCGAATCGGAGACCGGCCCGTATGCTTCCCGGTCAATAGCGACGCTCGCGAAGGAGCGCACACCGGACTGGCCGTGTAGAACCGGGTGAAACGGGTTCCTTCTTTCGCCAGCCGATCGAGGTTCGGCGTCGGCACCTTCTGCTGCCCGTACGCGCCGACCTCACCGATGCCCAGGTCGTCGGCAAAGATGAGAACGACGTTTGGCGGAGCGGCGACGGCAACGGCAACGAGCGCGGCAAGCATGCGACGCATTCTACGCGAGGTTTCTAAAACAGAAGGGCCGCGACGAGTCGCGGCCCTGGCTGTCGTTTGTTGGAGGGTAGAAGCTAATTCTTCTTGGGGGTGGGGATGCTCGGCGACTTGGCGAACTTCGCAGGGTCCTTGCTGAAGGCCGGCTTGCAACCGGCGCAGCAGAAGAAGTAGCGGCGCCCCTTGTAATCGGCGAACATCTTCTCCTTCGTCGCCTTAGCGATGTTGACCTTGTGGTCCGACATGACCGGGCAAGGAAGTTCCTTCGGGGTCTTCGTCTGGGCGAGGACGCTGGTCGAGATTCCGAGAACGAGGGCAAGACAGAGAAGCTGCTTCATCAGATTAGTATTACACCACCGAACGGGTTTCCATTACAATCAATGCAATCGGCAGCGCAATCGTGCCCAAAACTGATGCGAATTCTCCACACCAATGATTTCCACGGAACGCTCGATCCGTCGCGCGTGGAACGCTTGCGACAACTCAAGGCCGAGCGCGTCGACACCTTGTACTTCGACAGTGGCGACGCCATCCGTACGGGCAACCTCGGGGTCCCACTTCGACCCGAGGTCGCGTGGGAGCGGCTGGCCGAAGCCGGGTGCGACGCCAGCGTTCTCGGGAACCGCGAGACCCACATCTTGCCCTCGGCCTTTCGGGCAAAACTTGAGGGCCATCGTCATCCCGTGCTGTGCGCAAACCTGGTGGCCAAAGACGGTAAGCCCCCGCTGCCTCCTTGGGTCATCCTCGACTGCGGCGGAACCCGCGTTGGGGTGTTCGGCGTGATGGTCCCGATGGTGACGCGCCGGATGAAGACTCAAGCGGCCAGCGCCTACCTTTGGGATGACCCGGTCGAGACCGCTCAAGAGTCGGTTGCCGTTCTGCGCGATCAAGTCGATGTGATCGTCGCGCTCACCCACATCGGTCACCGCAAAGATCAGGCGCTCGCCGAAGCCGTTCCTGGCATCGACATCATCCTTGGCGGGCATTCGCACACCGAGTTAAGGGAGCCCGAGCGCGTCGGTAACACGTGGATCGCCCAAGGTGGCTCACACGGGCACTATGTTGGGGTCTACGAATGGGAAAACGGACGGCTCACGGGCGGATTGCGGACGTTCGACTAGCGGGTTGGGGTGGCAACAGACGGCAGGGCACGAGACATCCCCGCCCAACGTCGCGTTTCCCGCTACAGACGGCAGGGCACGAGACATCCCCGCCCCAAGGTCGGGGTTCCCACCGAGCGATGCTGTAGGATTTTGGGGGAGGGATGTGTCGTGCCCTCGCCCCAAATGAGACCAAGTCCCCTAGATCCAGCCGCGACGCCGGAAGTACCAGATCTCTAGCCCCCCGAGAAGCACCATCAGCAGAAGCGCGAACGGGTAGCCCCACGCCCAGTGCAGTTCCGGCATCCGCTGGAAGTTCATCCCGTACACGCCGGCAACGAAGGCCGCGGTCATCAAGACGGTTGAGATCACGGTCAGCGTGCGCATCACCTCGTTCAGGCTGTTGGAGGTCACCGAGACCTGCGCATCCAGAACCGAGGAAAGGATGTCCCGCTCCATGTCGATGTCCTCGACGATTCGCAGCGTGTGGTCATAAACGTCTTGGAAGTACATCCGGTCGTCGGCATCCATGAACACCACGTCCCGACGCAGCAGCCCGTTGAGGATGTCCCTCATCGGGGTCAGATGTTGCCGCATCACCAGCAGCCGCCTTTTTAAAACCAGTGCCTCGGTGACGTCTACTTTACGTCCGAGGTAAATCGCGTCTTCTAGGGCGTCAATGCTCTCGCCGAACATATCCACCGCCGGGAAGTAGCCATCGACGATCTCATCCAGCAGCGAGTGCATCAGCTTGACCGAGTCGCCGTTCGGCTCCGGACGGGCTGCGCACCGCTCCAACCAACTCTCAAGCACGGGCACGGGGTGAGCGGCCACCGTGACGAGCCCGCTTGCGCTTACGAAGAATGCCACTTCGACATAGTGCTCTTGGGCCTGACCTAAAATGACCGCCGGGGCGACCAGAAAGAGGTCGTCATCGTCGAGCCGAAGCGTCGGGCGCTCGTTGGCACTCAGTGCGTCCTCCACCTCTAACGGATGAAATCCAAACTCCTCTTCCAGGTAGATCCGCGTGGCCGCGACGTCTTCGGCCTGGATGTGCAGCCATGCGAACTCTTGATGCCTGTGGTAGGCAGCCAAAACTGTCGCCGGATCGGAAGACCCGGGCGATGAGAAGCACACTCCGCGCAAGGTGAATCCGGATGATTCCACGATGAGAAGACGGCTTGGATCGTGTAAAGTGGGCGAATGATCAGCGGACTCGGAAAGTCGTGGTGCCAAGTTGATGACATGGCGCGGGCGGTCACCTTTTACCGCGACGCGCTGGGTTTGCAGGTTGGTTTCGAATCACCGCATTGGACCGAGATTTCGGTCGGAGATGCGGTGATTGCGCTCCATTCGCGGCTGGGTGGAAGCGGCCCCTGCGGCGATGAGGGGCGGGGATGGTATCTGGGGGTGATCACCAACGATCTAGAAGCCCTGCGCCCGCGAATTGTTGCTGGCGGCGGGACCGACCATGGTCTCCATGATGTGCCCGGCGGTGTGGTGCTCACGTTCACCGACCCCGACGGAAATCCGATCCAGGCATTTCAAGCTAAATGATCGCTAACCCGGTAGGGCATTTCCGGCGAACCTGGGCTATCTTATAACCATGTTGCCGCTCGTCTTCGCGTGCGTCGCCCAAGGCTCTGCACCGTCTGCCCATCAGCCCATCCAGGTCGAGGGTATGTGGTGCCACCCGACCCGGTTGATGGTTAAGCTTCGCGACATCAACGATACGTCGCCGATCGGCGACTACCGCGTGCTTCGCACCTACCCGCAGATTCGTTACGCCGTCGTCGAAGTGCCGTTGGGTTCGCTCGCCACCGCTAGAGCCAAGCTGCAACAATCCGCCGGAGTCGAGCGCGCCGATTTCGACCGCGCGGCGCGGGTGGCCTATACACCCAACGATGAGCTGTGGCCCGACATGTGGCACGCACGGACGATCAAGGCTGACCTAGCTTGGGATGTCACCTTTGGGTCCAGCAACGTCATCGTCGGCGTCATCGACACCGGCCTGAACACCACCCACCCCGACCTCGCCGGCAATGTGTGGGTCAACGCCGGGGAGATCCCGGGGAACGGTCTGGACGACGACGGAAACGGCTTTGTGGACGACGTCCACGGCTACGATTTCTATTACGACGATGGCACGCCGAACGACGTTAACGGCCACGGCACCGCATGTGCCGGCCTC
This sequence comes from Fimbriimonadaceae bacterium, assembly GCA_024710805.1. Lineage (GTDB taxonomy): Bacteria > Armatimonadota > Fimbriimonadia > Fimbriimonadales > Fimbriimonadaceae > JANJUB01. The sequence continues at coordinate 36,622 of JANJUB010000168.1, forward strand.
GTCGCGGCCATCCAAGACAACACGATTGGTGTCACCGGGGTCGCGCCTCGGGCTAAGGTGATGGGGCTCAAGTGCTCGACCGACGAAGGCTACTTTTACGATAGCGCCAACGTGGCCGCGTACCTGTACGCCCACCAGATGGGCGCGAAGATCGTGTCGTGCAGTTTCTTCAGCGACCGCGTGAGCCAGTCCGAGATGGATGCCATCGACTTCATTGCCGCTCATGGCGTTTTGCCGATCGTCGCGGCGGGCAATGCCGCCACCGTGTACTCCTACTATCCCGGAGCCTACGAGAACGTGCTGGGGGTTGCGGCCACCACATCCGACAACACCCGCGCCAGCTTCTCCAACTTCGGCAGCTGGGTCGATGTTGCCGCGCCCGGCGTCTCCCTCCGCACGACCACCGCCGCAGGCGGCTACACGGCCGGTTTTGGCGGAACCAGCGGGGCCACCCCTCAGGTTGCGGGTCTTGCCGCCCTCATCTGGGGAGCCGTCCCGAACCTGACCGTCCACCAAGTGCGATCGATCATCGAGGACACCTCGACCGCGCTTTCGTGGGACTTCTCGAACTACGGTTTAGTGAACTGCGACCAGGCGGTCCGAGTCGCCCTTGGCATGGCCGAGCATCAAAGCAGGAACCCGGTGGTGCGGTACATGACCCCCTACGTCGCCGCGAACCGTGCGGGCATGGGCGGACGCGCCGAAACCCCCGCCCGCATCTACGGCCGGGGATTTGAGGCACCGCGAAATGTGCGCATTCAGATGGGCACCCGCAATCTGACCATTTTGCGACAAACCCGCAACTACGTCGACTTCATGTTGCCGAATGGCTCCGACCTCATCAACGTGCATGTCGACAAGGTGCTTGTGAAGTCGCTGCCTCGGTTCGCGTCGAGCCTGACCGCCTACACCATGATCGAAGCCGCATCGCAAGGCGGGGGTTGGGTCACGGGTGGCTTCACTGAGGCGGCGCGCGCCGATGGCATCAACATGACCTGCACTCGCCGCTCGGACGGTTTGATCCGCATGGATGGCACCTTCCGAAAGGTCACCACCATCGGCGCAGGTATGAAGCTTCAAATTCGCCGACACTACTCGGGAGTCACCAGCGGCACGGAGAAGATCTACCTCTATGATTGGAGCAGCGGCTCGCTTCCCTACGGCTCCTTCCGGCTGCTGAGCACCCTACCCGCGATCAGTTCGCCGGGAACGAATCTCATCGAGGTTCCCGAGCCTTGGCGCTACATCGACGAAGATGGCACGATGTATCTGCGGATCGAAACCACCGGCACGCCCGAGGGTGCGGCGCTCAACATCGACCAGGCGATGATCCTTCAGCGCTGAACTTCCTCGTAACGAGGCGGCGCAAGCCACGCGGGCAGCTTTGCCGCCCAATCGGGCCAAGAGATTTCGAGCTCGCAGTCGCCCGCATCGCGAGGCACGCTTCGAACAACCGACACCCCGAACGCTTGCGTCACCTGTACCGACACAATGCCCTTACCCGGCTTGATCTCGATCGGAAACGAAGAAGCCAACGACACGCTGATCGGGCGAGTATCCGTTGCCCGAAACCGCAGGCGGTGGCCCTGCTCGACCTTGACGAGTTGCAGTCCAACATCGCCGTATACCCGTAAGTCGCTTGAAAGCAGAGCCCCAAAACCCGGACTGCGACGATAGTCGTCCTTACCGAACAACTCCTCGCGGAGGCCATATAGCGGCTCTAAGTGCTTGGCCACGGGGAGTTGAGGGTTCAGGCGCCGACGCCAAATGGCGAGTCCGCGCTCGGCAGCGAGCCCGGCATGGAGCATCACCCCTTCCCACCGCCGCTCGGGCTCGGGAGAGATGGCCGCGGCGAGGCTAGCCAACGCCATGGCCCGACGCCGGCGATCGTTATCCTCGCACCACAGGCGCCACGTCAGCCAATCCCGTCGAAGCAGGAGCGAGGTCAACAGCGAGTTCGGCTCCGAGGTGGCCCTCACCGTACTCAGCGTGGTTTGAAAGAGCAGCGCGTGGCTTGCGGTGAGATCGAGGCCATTGCCCGTGGCGTCGAACGGCAGCTTCTGCTGGGTCGTGGGTTCAGGCGTGTAGGGAGTCTCCGACAGGAACTCGATTACCGTCTGCTCGGCCAGTTCCCGTACGGCCCGCTCGGTGTGGGCACTGAGATTGGCGAGCGCGAGTTCGGTCACCGAAGGCACATCCAGATACGACGCGGTGCTCAGCGCGTCTTCCTGGGCGGCACCAAGGGCCAACGCCCGACCGGTGGGAACGCGGCGTGCGATCGCCCTGAGAACCAATCTCGGCTCGTCGGTGATCAGCGTCGCTCCGTGCGGTGTAGGCACCTGCAGCATCTGCGTCTTGGATCCGATGTTCAGGCCATATCCGCCGATCGGAGCCAAGTAAGCGGGCGAAGGGAGCACGGCGTGCGGTTGATCGAAGGTCCACTCGGCGACCAGGCTCGGACCCTCCTCGGTCACTTTGAACCCGGTGATCGCGGCGGCCGGTTGCGTTGCGATCGGCAGGATCGGCTGGATCGCCTGGCTGAGCCGGCCAAGGTCCGCCGCCCCTAGCGTGGGGAACGGACGTTCGCCGAGCGGAGCAAGCACCCTCACCCAACCCGCCCAACTGGCGTCCGATGCGATCCACCACTCGCCTGTCTTTCCGGTGAGGCGGACCCCCGAAGGGTCGCCTAGGAACACCAGCATCAGCGGCGGTTGACGATCGCGAAACGAGACGACGACCCACGGCGCTGGAGGCGTCGCGTACTCGGTGTTCGCATCGAGACTGCCATCCGGCCAGGTGAGGTACGGAGCCGTGGTCGAGGTCAGCCGGAATCGAAATCCCTGAGGAAAGTACATCGACACACCCGGGGCCAACAGGTCGTGCCTGAGCTTGCTGGGAGATCCGGCGAACTCGCCTGCCGCCACGGTCTGCGAAGTCACCGTCGTCGCCAGCGACTTCCACTGTTTCAGCGGTGCGGGAAATGCAAACCGATCGGCCGCGGGATGATCGACCCGAAAACCGCTCTTATCCAGGCTGATGCCGGGAATCTCCCACGGGGCCTCGTAGCCAAAGCGCCCGAAGGACTGGGCCGAAGCACCGACGGCCAGGAAGAAGAGTGCGAGAAGGCTAGTTGAACGTTGTGCCCAACACTTGGAAGCCGATCCGCTTTGTGCGGTGCGACCACGTAAGACCGAACTCGCGATAGCCAATGCGGTACCCCAGAATGAAGTTGTAGTCGAAGAAGCTATCCCCAAAGAATCGATCGAAGGTGTACGCATAGGAGAGTCGCCAGTCGCGCGCGAACCGGTAGCCCGCATCGAGTTGGACGGTCGTGCGGTCAACGTCGAGACTACGACTGCCGAAGAAGTTGAACGAGAGCCCGCCCATGTTGGCGTTGCCCCGAGCGCTGAGAGCGTGCCGGCCCAAGAAGTTGCTGTTGAATCCGTCGTCGATGTAGTCGTAGCTGAGCATCAGTCCGCCGTCACGAAAGGCTTGACTCACCGACAAGTTGCCCATCAACGTCAATCCGGACGGGGTATTGCGGCCTTGGAGTTTGCTGACCGTGAAGCTTCCCGACAGAGACGACTGACGGCTGAAGTAGATCGGGTTGAGCCGTGCCGTGCTCCGAACGCCGTACGCTGACTGCGCGTAGTTGCCGGCCAGAGAGTTCTGCGCCTGCATCGACGCCGTCAGTCCATAAGTTAAGCGCACCGGCAGTTTGCCGACCTTGATCGGATCGCGATCCAGCGAGAGCACCGCTTGCCGGTAGCCGCTGGCGAGACCCCGCAACGTCCGATTATCGCTCGCGTTCATGGTGAGGCTGTAGCCTTCGAACTGCTTGGAGTAACCCAGGCCCGCGTAGACCGCGCGGTGGGACGGGAAGTCGAGTTGAGCGCTTAGTTCGCTGGAAGTGTCCAACCGCCAGTAGTTTCGCGCACTGATGCCCCAGTCGCTTCGGCCCAAGCCGTTGACGACCACTTCGCCCTGCATGTCGTCGCCCTTGTTCCACGAGTATTCGTAGTTTACGAAGATGCCACGATTGCCGACAATGTTTCGCCCCGCGTTCTGACCCATGTTCAGGCGCAGCAGACTGGTTTGCCCAGGTTTCAGCGAGAGGTAATACGGATAGTCGACCGCGACCTGATTGTCGTTGATCTTGAGCATTTGATCTGTGACAACTGGAGTCTGGCCGAAGAGGCTGACTTTGAACAGCGGCAGTCGCATGATGCGGGCGCCACCGACATAAACGTCGGCCTTCTGGAACTGGACTTCCTTGCGCGGATACGCGATTGCCTTCTTGGCGTTGATCAGCGTCGTCGAAGTGGAGAGATCGACGAAGTTGAACAGACTCGATGCAATCTGCCCATCGGGGCGGCGGACTGAACCCGGACGCACCTCGGCGATTCCGTAGGTCTCGACCTCTTCACCTTCGACGAACCGAATCGACTGGCCCATGGGCTCGATATCGACGGGGCGATAGCGGTAGTTGGTCGTGCCGAAACCCATCCGCTGGTTGAGCCGGAAGTACAACTGGCCAAACTCGCGCTCTTCTTTGCCGATCTTCAAAATGGCGTTCTTCGCGCGAACCTCATAGAGGGGGACGTTGAGCTGAACATCGTCCGCACGGATCTCGATGTCCTTGTACTGCAAGACGACACCGCGATTCTCGCCCGAAGCGCCGACGGTCTTGTCGTCCATGCCGTATTGAAGGTCCTTAGGCGCAACGATCTCGATGAAGTCTTTTGCGCTCGAGAGCAGCGAGCGATCGCTGACAAACTCGAAATCGATCGACGCCTTCGCCTGGTAGGTGATCACGCTCGCCGAAATCTTGGCAACTCCGGGAGTCGTGCCCGATTGGAGAATCGAGCGGGCGATACCGTTCTGGGTGGAAACCACGCTCTCCCGGAATGAACCCGAGTCCGTCGAGAAGAGGACGCGAGTGCCGTCGGGTACGAGCTTCCCGTTGAGATCACGGACCATCGCCGAGATCGTGACCGTGCTGCGGCCATCGGCCACGCTCATCGACGGAAAGCTGGTCATCTCAATGGTCGCGGACGCCCCAAAACCGAGGGCGGCAGCTACCACAATGCACAAGACCAGGATCAGTCGATAACCGTTCATAGGGCCTGTCTAGATACAGACGGATTGTAGCGGGTTCAACGTGCGAAATATCAAGCAAAAGGGGCGGGAACCTGAGTTCCCGCCCCTTTTCGAGGGTGACTACCGAATCACGTTGATCGGAATCACCTTTCGGACGCGCTCGCCAGTGGCCGTTTCGGCAACCAGTTCGACGCGGTAGGCACCAGGCGCAACCGCTTGGTTTGCGCTGTTGCGGAGATTCCACACGATCGTGTTCTCACCGGCGGCATCAGCGCGGCCTCGGCTCGCCACGAAGACTTCCTTACCGGTCGCGGAAAGGATGCGCACCGAGGTGGTGGCGTCCGTCGCAAGGGTGTAGGAGATCGTGAACGGCGAGTTGCGGTTCGTGCTGCGAGCCGGCTGGCTCACAACCACGTTGCTGATGACCGTGGCGACCACGCCACCCGGCTCAGCCGTGAGCGTCAGCTCGCGGCGGCCCGGCTGGTTCATGCGGAACGTGTAGCCCGAGGACTGGCGGACGAAGCGGGTGATGTTCGCGGCCTTGTCTTCAAGGCGGAGACGAACGTTCTTCGGCAAGGTCGCAAGGTTCGGCCAAGTGATAGTGACATCGCCGGCTTCCTTGGCCTCGACAACAACCTTCCACTCGTGGCGGCCGGTGTTGTCGCGAAGGGTCTGTGCCATTCGAGTCGGAGCGCCATTGTGGCTATCTTCGACCGAGAGGCTGATCACCTGACCCGGAGCCATCGGCGGCTCGAAAATTCGCATTCGTCGAGCCTGCTCCGCGTTCTGGGCTTGACCGACGTAGTTCTCCGAGTCGATGCCCTCGTTGGTACGCGCCGTCAGCTTAAGACGCCATTGCTTGTCGTTCTGAACCCACTCGCTCGCCTTCTGGGCTCGGCGCGACTGCTCCGGAGTCCACTCGGCGTAGACCGGCGGGTAGCTGATCGTCAAGTCATCCGTCGTGAGAACACGCAGCCAGTAGCCGCGGTTCGGCTCGAGGAGGCCCGACTCGCTGTCCACGAACTTGTAGTCCTTGCTCACCGGATCCCAGTAGGTCAGGAAGCTCTGGACAAAGCCAAGGTCGACGAGTTCGCGGAACGTCCGCGAGAACTGCGGGTTGGAGGCGCTGACGCCGACGATCTGGTTGACGGGAACCGCATAGTTGTACGGGTTGCCGATCATGTTGAAGCCAGATCGATTCTGGATCAGGTCCGAACCGCCAAGCAGCGATCCGGTGAGGGTCGGGTTCCCGGCGAGATTCGCGATCTCGGCGGTCTTGGCCGTATTCTCATAGATGACCCACATGCCACGCCCACGCTCGATGCTGTTGGTGATCACGTAGCCCTGTTGGACCGGGTCCCAACGATACGCCTGGAAGTCGCCACCGGGGATGACCGGGTCCATGAAGTTCGCAAGGATCGTCTCAAGCGACGTATCCGTGAACTGGTAGGGGAAGGTCATGAGGTTCGCGTCCTGATGGAGCGTGATCCGCGGCCGCGCGGCAACCGTGATCGAACCGTTGATTGTCTTTCGAACGTTGCCGGGCTGCGAGAAGATCTCGACCGTGTAAGGCACGACGCCCGTCACATTCGGACCCACCGCGACCGTGAAGTCGACGAACTCGTCATTCTTCGGCTGTACGACCGGGATGGTTCGCTCAAGCTCGTGCGGAACGCTAGCGCTGGCACCCGTGATCGTCATACCCGCGTTCGGCTGGAACTTCAAGCGGATGCGAACGTCGTTCAACGGAACTTCGGTGTTCTCGCCGAGGTTCGCGTAGCCACCGACGTTGTCCACGTAAACGCGAACTTGGAAGGGGTTCGGAACCAGATTACCGTTGGCCGGGTTTCCGTTCAGGTTGTTCACAGGCGTGCCCAAGAGCTTGGGAGCATCGACCACGGCTGCGTAAGGCAGCTTGTAGTCGCCGTTGCTCCACGTCGAGCGAACGTAATGCAGGAACTGCACGGTCGCTCCCGCCGCAACCGGAACTTCAGGATAAGCCTGGACCCAGGCACAATTGTTGAGGAACGTGGTATCCGGCAACATCGCCACCGGGAAGGCAGCGGCCGCGTCATCGACTTCACCCAGCAGGAAGGTGTTCTTTCCCACCCACATCTGGTTGGCGATCGACGGCTGATTCTCAGCAACATCACTCGTTGCCTCTGACGGCGTGTTCTCTAGTCGGATACCAAAAGCGTCGGTTTGGCCGAACACGATATCGAAATAGTCCGGAAACGAAGCCGGATTGAGCGACCGATCAAGCATCGTGTCCGTTCGCGGGGGTCGCTGATTCGGCAGGAAAACATAGGCAGGCTTAGGCTCAGGCCCGAAACCAATACCCGCGGACTGTCGGCCATCTCCGTTCTGGCCCACAGCCAAGAAGCCAATCGCACCTCCAAACCAAAGGCCGATGTTTGACTCTTCTGCATCTAGGTTCGTCAGCTGCCAGCGGAACTTCACGGCGTCGCCTAAGAGGTCGACGCGGAGTTGCCCGCGAACGTTGTCGGCCGTGGACTCCGCATACATGTAACGGTTCGAAAACCCAACAAAGGTCGTACCGAGGCCGCCGGCACCCCAGCGAGTCCGCGTGCCATTTCGTGTGGTGGCGGCGTAGGTCCAAATCGGGTCGGTAACAGCCCCGAAAGTGATCGCCATAAAGTCGTCCACGAAGTTCTGGCTCGATCGCTGGATAGAACCGCGAGAGCCAACCGTCAGGGCGAACTTGCCCGTGATCGGAATCGTTCGGGCATTCGGCGCATAGCACGGACCGTTCTGGCCTCCGTAGGTGACCGTGCCCGAGACGCCCATTCGAAAGAGCATCAGATCATTGAACAATGTATGCGCGAAGAAGTCATCCGACCGCGGCGTCATGTTCTCTGGGTCAACGCAGATGACGCCCCAGTCGGGAACTTGCCCCATGGCCGCTGTAGCCGAAAGGCCGATGCCTGCGACCGCGCACGCTCTAAACCACATTTGCTTCATTCTCGTCCCTTTACCTTAGTCGGTGGGCCGGGACCTGAGTGTTCAAGTCCCGGCCGCTAGTTGTTAGACGTTTACCCGGCGCTTGGAGGCGGTGCCGGAACGTTGAACGGTTGAGGATCAGCGAAGATGTATCGCAGACCCGTCGAGGCATCCGGTGCGGGACCAGGAACGTCATCGATGTTCCGAGCTCCCACGCGCCACCAGATTTGAGTTCCGGGGAGCGTGCCGAACGTGTCGCGCAGGAACTGCGTCCACGTATCGCCAGGGAAGCGCGCACCGACGGCGATGCTCTGATCGAGCGTGCCGGTGGCCACCTTCGGAGCCGAAGTCCAGGTTCGATCCCGCGGGAAGTTCGGATACGGCGAGAGCTGGAGGACATACTCGAGCCGCGTCGTGAACGCCGGGTTCATGACCGAGCTGAACGTGAAGTTCCGGAAGTTGGTGACCGTGTCATTGATGACCGGAGACCGCAGCTGCGACTTGTTCAACGGAGTGGCAACGCCGGGGATGATCGTCCTCTGCGACACGAAGTAGCAGAAGTCTCCCGCACCGCCCGTGGTTCCCGTTCCGCCGGTTGCACCGGTCGCACCGGTGGCACCCGTCGCACCCGTGGCACCGGTTGCACCCGTGGCGCCCGTCGAGCCGAGCGTTCCCGTAGCACCGGTAGCACCCGTTGCGCCGGTAGCACCCGTGGTGCCCGTCGTACCCGTGGTTCCCGTGGCACCCGTTGCGCCGGTCGTACCCGTGCCGCCCGTTCCTCCCGTGCCGCTGTTCGGCAGGTCGAGGATGCTGATTCGGTAGACCGAAGCCACCGAATACTGATAGGGGCGTCCCGGAGTAATGGCCGTGCCGTTGCCGGTCTGGCCGTTCAAACCTTCGCACACGATGGTGCTAATGTCCGACTGGCTATACCAGGTGAACGTGCGAGCGTCGCTGGTGTCGTAGGCGAACGTGTTGCGCGGCTCGCTTTGAACCTGCACAGGAGTGTCGCCACCGTCGTTGCGATAGATCAGCCACTGAACGGTCTGATTACCGCGGAAGAACAGATCCAGGCGCCATCGAACGAGGACTGCCGGGGTGCCGCTCTGATTGGGGAACAGCGTCGCTTCAGCCGTCGGGTTGTTGACGGCGTTGTTGTTATTGCTGCGTCCCTGAGACACGAGCAGAGCGACCAAGCCGAGCACGAGGATCAGCGAGATCACGTTGGCATTGCTGCCCTTCTTGTTACCGCTGGTCTTGACTTCCTTGAAGCCCTTGACCGAGCCGTCCCTTCCGAGATCGACCTTCAGATCATCGACATTGAAGATGACCTGAACGCGGTCGCCCGGCTGAAGGCCGCGCGAGTCGCGAATGACGCGAATGCTCGCGCTATCCGGTTCGACATCGAACACTTCGGCAACGGCGACCTGTTGCTCACGATTTCGCGGGCCGCGAAGCACGACAACCTGTTGATTGTTGCGGAAGCCGACCCGGCTACCGTTGTTGATCAGAGCCTCGCGATCGCGAGTGTTCAACACGGCGGCGGTGATCTGCTGGCGAACCAGCGTCGGGGTGGCCTTGGCGGCTGCGGCGGCGAGCGCCTCAGCTACGATGACCTTGGTGTCGATGTTGCCCGAGCGAATGGCCGAGCGCTCGACGGCGGTTGCGCCGTTGATCGCGAAGCCAGAAGCGGCATCATAAACCATCACCTTGATGCCGACGATGGCTTGCTTGCCACCGCTGACATCATTGACACCCCACGAAACGACTTCGCCGGTAACAATCTTGCTAACGCGAAGTTCCTGGGCAAGCCGAAGTAGGCTGGTCTGATCCGTTACCGGAATCTGAAGCCCCAACTGCTCGACGGCATTGTTGACATTGCCGCGCATCTCAAGCGTAAAACGATCAGACCCCCGCAGACTCTGGCTTTGAGTAGCCAGTTCGTTCTGCAGCATGTCCGCCGCTGTTCCGCCAAAGTTCAGACCTTGATTGTCCTTGGTCTTGTCGGAAAAATCTACGATCGCCCACCGCGTATCCGATGACAACTGGGCCTCTGCCCGACGCATCGTCATGAGCGTAACGATGGGCACGACCAGAGCTATGGCCACCAAATGGCAGGTTAGCCGCCCCGGTAGCGTGTTCAAAAAGCGCCTCACTGTGACGAGTCCTCCTTGTCGGTCCTCTTCGATATCTTGAGCGTCAAGCCCACCCGCATTCGAAGTGTCTCCGCCTTAACGACGCGAGAACTCCGGATACAAGTTCGGAATGGCGACGCACCTTTCAGGATTTCTGAAAGCAAGCGATAGCCACCCAGGCATTGGCACCCAGTTCGGAGCAGTATAGCACGTTCATTTCGCCTGTGCAAACTACGAGCGAAAATCTTGCTTTGCCGCTACCAGAACTTCACGACGGACGTCGGCTTGCGGAAGGTTCGTGTGAATGATTCGATCACCAAATGCAATCTTAGCCCGGGTCGGAATTTGAGCCTGAAGGAGTTCAACAATCGTGCGTTCCTGCGTGGCCGCATCTTCGTTCGGGAGGCGCTCCCGCAGTCGCCGGCGCTGCTCATCCTTCCCGCAAGTAACCACCCAAACGCCCTCGAAGTGTGAGAACAGCACGGCTTCGATCAGCAGCGGAACTTCGACCACTTCGACCTCAGACGCCTCGAGCGCGGCCCAGGTCGGCGGATGCAAGAGCGCATTCAACGTGCGCCGCGCGCCGGCGTCGGCCCCGAGCCGCCGCCGCAGTTCGGCCCGGTCCGACGTTCCAAATGCGGCCTCGATCTGCTGAAGCACGTCTGGCCGGTGGAATACCTCGCGAGCGATTTCATCAGCCGAGGCTGTCCGGTATCCGGCCTCATGAAGGTATCCCAGAACCGTCGACTTCCCTTCCGCGATGCCGCCGGTGATGGCCCAAGGCCGCCAGTTTTTGCGCATTCCTGCCGAATATGGCATAATGAAGGTCTGACTGGGAGTCGCAAAACTTGATCTACGTTCACGTTCAACCCAATGAGTCCGTTGATTCGGCGCTGAAGCGCTTCAACCAAAAGATGCAGCAGAGTGGTTTGCTGCGAGAGTTGAAGGATCATGCGCACTATGAGAAGCCGAGCGAGAAGCGCCGTCGTGCTCGACGTCGCCGCGCTGGTCGTCTCTAGCTCGATTGGGGGCATCCCCAGAACCATAACCGTGGGTCTTTCCTCCAAGCCGCTCAGCCTTTCAATCGCCGTTCGCATTGCGAGCTGCTGAGCCGCCTGCTCATGGAACCTCCTAGTAGCCCACGAGTCGATTTTTTGAATCTGACCGGTCGCCGAAGGCGATTGAGTCGGATTCGTCATGCCGCGCTAGCGGTCCTGCAGGGTCAATCACGCGCGGTCGAAATCGTGTTGGTCGATGATGACGCGATCCGCGAACTGAATCGCTCCCACCGCGAAATCGACGAACCCACCGATGTCCTGACCTTTCCCGCGCCAGAGTTCCCACGTTCACCGTTGGGAGAGATCGTGATCTCCGTGCCTTATGCCGAGCGGCAAGCGCTCGCCCGGGGAATCCGCGTCGAAGATGAGCTCTGCTACCTTGCGATTCACGGTGCGCTGCACCTCCTGGGTCTTGAGGACGAAACCGATGAGGGTCGCCGAACCATGCAGCAAGCGATGGCGCGCTGGGGCAAGGATCTCGGCCTGCCTGATCAGCCCGAGTGGTCGTCGCTCCTGCATGAGCCCGCGGGAGGCGCCCGATGAGCGTCGCACCGAAACGCGACTTGATCGGCCCCGTGAAGGTCGCCATCTCCGGGATGGTCTACACCTTCCGGACCCAGCGGCACATGCGGTTCCACCTCTACGTGGTGCTGGCGGTCACGCTGATGGGGCTTCTGTTCAACCTCAGCCTTCGCGAGATGCTCGTGCTGCTGTTTGTCATCAGCCTCGTCTTGGTCGCAGAGATGTTCAACAGCGCGATCGAGGCGACGGTCGATCTTGTTCAACCGAACTACCATCCGATGGCGAAGTTCGCCAAGGATATCTCGGCCGGAGCGGTGCTCATCACCACCATCGTGGCCCTCGTCGTCGGCACGCTGATGCTGCTCGGACCTCAGCGGTGGGAGACGATCAAGATCAACCTCACCGCCGATTCGCCGAGCATCCCGTTTGTGCCCCGCCTCATAACGGGTGGGTTTCTCGTCTTGATCATTGTCATCATTGGTAAGGGCTTGGGCAAGCGAGGCCAAGTCCTGAAGGGTGGACTCGTAAGCGGACATGCCGCCTTCGGGTTCTTTCTCGCAACTGGCATCATGTTCCTCACCGATCAGCTCGTTGTCGCCGGCCTAGGACTCGTCCTGGCCGCGATTATCGCGCAGAGCCGGTGGGAGGCCAAGATTCACTCCATTTTCGAGCTATCGCTCGGCGCCGCCGTTGGCGTCATGATGGGGCTGCTTCTGTTTGGACTGATGCCCAAGTAACGTATGGACACCGAACGTAAATCAGTCACCGACCCCGCGCTGCTCACCGTCCGACGACAAGTCAGTATGTTCTTGGCGGGTTCGCTCGTGGGCATGTTCGTGATCACCCGCGCCGGCCAAATCGGGAGTGAGTCCATGGAGATCATGCCGATTGTTCCCGGCGGCATCGGTGGAATCGTCGGATTGCTGATGCTGATCCAGGTCCTGAATGGGCTCTTGTCGGCGGGCGAGACATCGGTCGCCTTGCTTCGCCCCGTCCATGTGCGGCACCTTCGGGAGAAAGGCGACAAGCGAGGGATTCGATTGCAGTCCCTGCTCGACCGTCAGCATCTCGCCTCGGCAGCGTGCCAACTCGGCAGCCGACTTGCCTGGGCAATCATCTTCTTGGGAGCCTTCCTCCTCGCCCCTTACTTGATGAATGCGGTTGGGCCGTCGATCAACGTAGAGCCAGACAACTTCGGCAGCATCTTGCTTGGCGCCGCGGCGATCATCGTGTTTCCTCTGCTCCCGCTCACGCTGATCATCGAGCAGGGCTTTCGCAGCTTCGCCATGGTCCACCCGCACGGAGTCGCCGTCCGGATGTACAGCTTTATCCAGATCGTCAGCTTCATCTTGGCGGTACCGGCGCGATTCGCCACCAGCTTCGCCAAGCTGATCTCCATTCGGCTCAACCGATCGGACTTGGGCGTCTCCAATCAAGCCGAAGAGGAGATCAAGACGCTCGTCGAGTCGGCCGAGGAAAGCGGCGAAATCGAGGCCGAGGAGAAGCAGCTCCTGCACTCGGTTTTCGAGTTCACCGACACGATCGCCCGCGAGGTCATGACGCCCCGAGTGGACATGGATGCTCTGCCCGTCAACAGCGACCCCGCTGAGGTCATGAAGATGATCCGCGAGACCGGGCACTCACGCATCCCTCTCTTCGAAGGAACCGACGACCAGATCGTCGGCATTATCCACGCCAAGGACCTGCTCATGGCGATGGTGAGCGGACGCCAGATCAACCTCCGCTCGCTCATGCGGCCCGCCTACTTCGTTCCGGAAAGCAAAATGCTCCACGAGTTGCTCGCCGAGATGCGGACGAACCGGACTCAGATGGCGATCGTTCAAGATGAGTTCGGCGGCACCGCCGGCATCCTCACGATCGAGGACATTGTCGAAGAACTCGTCGGCGACATCGTGGATGAATATGATGTCGAGGAGCCCGACATCGTGCCCCTCGAGGAGGGTTGGTCGGTCGATGGACGGATGCATCTGGACGACTTGAATGAGGCGATCGGCTCGGACTTCGACAGCGAAGAGTTCGACACCGTTGGCGGATTGGTCTTTGGCGCGTTCGGGCGCCACCCCAAGATCCGCGAGACGATGGATCTCGACGGCCACCGGTTCACGGTGCTTCACACCGACGGTCGGAGAATCAACCGGCTGATGGTCGAAAAGCTCGCCCCAATCGGAACGACGGCGACGAGTGACGAGTGACGGATGTGGGATGTTGTGGAGAGACCTAACCCGAACTAGCCCACCCTCGCGGTATCTTCCACCAGCATGATCGCCAAAGCGTACGCGGCCACCCTCATTGGGATCGACGCTCATCTCGTCGAGATCGAGATCGATCTGCGTCCGCCGGGTGATCAGCAGTTCGTGATGGTCGGGCTCCCCGATCAGGCGGTCGGCGAGAGTAAGGTCCGCGTAAAGAGCGCGATCAAGAACAGCCAGCTCGACTTCCCGAACAACCTCGTGATCATCAATCTTGCGCCCGGGGACCTCCGCAAGGAAGGTCCCGCGCTCGACCTGCCGATTGCCGCCGCATTGCTGAGCACGAACGGCCAACTGCCGGCATCAGAACTCGAGCGCACGCTGATCCTCGGCGAACTCGGTCTGGACGGAGCAGTGCGTGGCATCGATGGTGCGGTCAGCATTGCCCTCATGGCCGCAGAACGGGGCTTTGAGCGGCTCATTCTTCCCAAGCAGAATGCCCCCGAAGCCGCCATCACCCCAAATCTCGAGGTGTTTGGCGTCGCCAACCTAAACGAACTGGTTCAATTGCTGAACGGAGCTCCCTTCACTCCCGAGTCGTTCATGATGACCCCGGAGTCGATCTTGCCCAAGTACGACATCGACTACTCCGACGTGAAGGGCCAGCGCCACGCCATCCGGGCATTGGAGATTGTCGCCGCCGGAGGGCACAACCTGCTGATGACCGGCCCGCCAGGCTCGGGGAAGACGATGCTCGCGCGCCGCTTACCCACGATCTTGCCTCCCCTAACGCTCGAAGAGTCGATCGAGGTGACCCGCATCTACAGCGCGTCGGGACGCGGAGAGGGCCGCAACGGACTGGTCTGGGAGCGCCCGTTCCGCTCGCCCCATCACTCGGCGAGCCACGCCGCGCTTGTCGGCGGTGGAAAGACGCCTAAGCCAGGAGAGGTGAGCATGGCGCATAAGGGGGTTCTGTTCCTCGATGAGATGCCCGAGTTCGACCGTCCGGTGCTGGAGGCGTTGCGGCAACCTCTCGAAGACTCGGTCGTCACGGTCTCGCGGGTCCACTCGACCATCACCTTCCCCGCCGAAAGCATCCTAATCGGCGCGATGAACCCATGTCCTTGCGGATTCCGCGGTCTGCCCGAGCAAAAGTGTGTTTCCTCGCCGGCAACTTGCGGGCGCTACGCCTCGAAGATCAGCGGCCCGTTGCTCGACCGCATCGATTTGCAGATCGAGGTGCCTCGCCTCAAGACCGACGAGCTCCTCGGGATGCAGCCCGGCGAGCCGTCAGCCGCGATCCGAGAGCGGGTGGTCGCCGCACGCGAACGCCAAGATCGCCGGCTGGGACGATCTCGAGTGAACGCCAAGATGTCGCCGCGGGAGATTCGGGAGCTGGTCGTGCTCGATGAGGAGTGCACCGACTTCATGCGGACGGTGATGAATCGCCTGAACCTGAGCGCCCGGGTGTTTGATCGTCTGCTGAAAGTCGGCCGCACGATCGCCGACCTTGCCGGGACCGAGCAGGTGAACCGAACCCACCTCAGCGAGGCCGTTCAGTATCGCGACCGCACCGAGAGCTAGCCAGCGAGCTTCTTGGCTTCGGCGAGGCGCGTCCCCGACAGCTCGGTGATCTTCCCCAACGCTGCCCTCGCGGCCGGCAAATCGCCGAGGAGCGCATAGCAAACCGCCCTAGCGAAGCGGACCTCGTTCGCCAATGGGTCGCCAGCCGCCCGGTTCTCGGCATCCGAAAGCAGACCGACCGCAGCAGGCAGCCCGCTCCCGTCGGGCTTGCGAAGCTCGATAATCGCCTGAGCCAGCATCAGCCCGAGATCGGTGGGCGAGGCGTGGCGAGCCTCGATCAGGGCGCCATCCCGCGCCTCGGTCCGACCCAGACGATCATAAGCGGCAATGAGGCCCATCGCGAGTTCTGGGAGGGTATCGCGAGCCGGAATCGCCTCTCCCACCGCCACGGCCTCGGCGAGCTTGTTCACGCCCAAGAGCACTCGAAACCTCACCCATCCGATGCGCTCCGATGCGGGTTGAGACGCCCGCTCGAGCCACGTCAGCCCCTCTTCCAGTCTCTGCTCCCGCACGGAAATGAGCGCCAGGATCTCGGCCGCCTGGCGAGCCATCAGCGCGTCTGGTCCTTCGGCGATCGACTTCAACCGGGCCCGGACACCCTCCAGATACTTCGCCGCGTCCTTAGGCCACTTCGACGAGTCGGAACCGGCCTGTTCCGTCTCGTGAAGCACCCGGACTTCGTATGCCTCCGCTTGGGCGAGTGGGTCCTCGGAGGCCAGGCTGGCCGATTCCTTGAATCGGATGAACGCGGACAGGGGAATCAGCGAAACCGTTTGGCGTTCGACGATCCATCGCTCCGCGGATTCTACGTACGCCTTGGCCACCATCGCGTCGGCACTGAGACGGTGCAGCACAGGATCTTTGGGCTCGAGCTTCACCGCGGCTTCGAGCGCGGCGATACTCTGGTCCAAAGTTGCGTGCCAAGCGGCGGCGTCTGAGGGTCGCCGAAGCGAAGCGAGGCTCAACGGCAGCCACCGGGCAATTCCGCGCGGCACCAACTCCACCTGGGCGAGCCGCTCGACCTGACGCCGCAACCGCTCTCCTTCCCATCGCGAGCGCACCGCTCCCGGCGGCAGCTTGGCAATCTGCTCGGCGGCCTCACCATCGCGGTTGAGGCGGACGAGTGCTTCCGCCAACTGAACCTCTTGCTCGGGTGTTCGTGTGAACTCCAACAGAGCCGTACGGGCGTTCTCCGCGTAGTCCATGGCGCCGGGGTCGCCCAAGACCTCAAGCCACTCCGCCGCCCGCAAGAGGATGCGAGGCTCTCGCCGGTCTCGCACCAGTTGCGGGCCCAACGCGGCAAGCTTCGAGGCCGCTTGCTCGCGAGCCAGCGAAGTCATGTCGATCGCCACCGGCTCAGTCGAGATCGGAATCTCGAGCAACGCCCGCCAGGCGTCGGGGGATGGGGCTTGCCCCAGCATGGCCAAGGCTAAGAGAACGGTCATAGTCGCGGCCCACTGACGAGCGCATTGAGCAGGTAGCCCCAGTGTCCAGCCAGGAGCGCCCGATCCGTCGGATCAGTGGCAAACCACACGACTCGGCCACGTCCAACCGATTCGGCGTGGATGATCGCTGCGTTCCTCAACGCGCGTTCCGTCTTTTCCGGCCAAGCCCAACCGCTGATGAGCACCCGATCTTGATCCGCCACCTTCACCGCCGTGCCGCCATCCGTCGCGACGAAGTAGCGGCCACCCCCCAGCAGGGCGGCAACTGGCTGATCTTCGAGACCGTAGGCAAGAAAGTGACGCCGGTCGACCTGAGCTCGGAAAAGGGAGCCGGGAATGGAGCCAGGATTCTCGACCACCCGCTGCGCCTCAAGCTTCAGGTACGCGCCCCGGTTGGGATCGCCGCCCAGCAAGACGAGGCATCCCCCAGCTTGCACCCACTCGCGGACCTTGGCGGCCGTGACATCCGCTCCTTCCGGGGCGATGATCGCGCTGTAGCCGTCGAGGCTGCCTCGCAGCGCCGCACCCGACATCGCGGTAAACGGAAGATTGAGTTCGCGTTCGAGCACGTACCAGGCGCCGCCAAAGTCGGTTGGGCTCTCGGCATCGCCAAACAGCACGCCCAGCTTAATGGGCCTCAGCGAGGCAATGGCTTCGCTGCCCGGGTTCATCCGTCCTTGCTCCGGATAGGCGCTCTTCAGCGCCACGAGATGATTTGCGTCGTCCCCGAGCAGTTTGCGCATGCGAACGCCGACCTCCTCGTCATTCCGGCTGACCGGGATCAAGAACGTTCCCGCGGGGTACGTCTGGCCACCGACCGCCATCTCTGAGGGGCTCTGCTGAACTCGGACTCCTGCCGCCAGCAAGCGCGCGGCGATGGCCGTGCCGGTCAGCCCGGGCCTCAGTGCCCACCCGATCGTCGAATCCCGATCGGCGGGCTTGACCACGTCCTCGCTCCCCGAAACCGAGGGCACTCGATCGAGCCACCAGGCGGAGACCCCATGGATGAGCGGCAAACTCCAAGCCGTCAGATCATAGAACTCGTTACCCTCGGCGTAGGCCGTGCCTTGCGTACCCTGGCGTCGAAGCTGCTCGTCGGTGAAGGCCTTTTCAAAGTCAGAATCGGTCTCCAACAGCGCCATGGCGAGCGCGGCTTGGGGCTGAACCATGGGCACGATGAGCAGGTGCTTCGGCTCGGTAGGCAACTTTTCGGACTCCCCGCTCCAAAGCGAAGTCCCTTCTCCACCGACATTTGCGAACGTGCGTTGCACGCGGATGCCGGACACCTCGAGGATCTTCGCCATTCGATCGAGCGGTTGAGGATCGTCGGAAGCAGCGACGAACGCCTTCCGCTTTCCGGCGACCTCTCCCGATGCGCTCTTCCGCTTAAACTCCGCAAAAGAGCGCAAGAGTCCTTCGCGGTGCTCGGCGGCCGCGCGGATCACGCCGAGCGCGGCGACAAAGTGCCGTTCCATTCCTCCACGTAGGGTACGGACCACCCCGTCCGGATCTCGACGCGCGACCATCTGCGCGTTTGTCTCGTGGGTCATCCCGATCGCCCCGCTCAGGGTTGCCCAGGAATCCAAGTACCCAGGGTAATAAAGATCGAAGATATCCTTGACGTAGTACGGATAGCCTTGGGCATCGAACGCGCGAGCGGTTTCGCGGCCGAACACCTCCGCCCACCGATGGTAGCGCGAGCGATCGACCCGCGCATGCACGCTGAGCGCAGCGGGAGGAAAGTGGTACGTATCCACCTCCCCGTGCTGATCGACATACACCTGGGGGTTCCACCGGCGAAACGCCGCAATCTCCTGGCGGGTCTCCAACTGAGACATCGCAACCCGGTCACGATTCAGGTCAAAGCGGTAGTGGTTGGTGCGACCATCGACGAAGCGCGGTTCACGCTGCTCGAAGCTGGCGGGATCGGCATCGCCCCGCACCACCGAGTTGGCCCACGTCGCGAATCGCTCGCGCCCGTCCGGGTTGTAGCACGGGTTGACGACGACGACCGTGTCCTTGAGCAGGCGCAGAATCTCGGGGTGACGGCTGGCGGAGAGGTTGTACACCAGCCACATCGCCGATTCGAACGAGGCGGCTTCGTCGCCGTGGATCGCCTGGTTGATCCACACGACCGCCGGGGTGCGCCGCAGGATCGCCTCGTCGACCGTCCCGTCGGCAAGCGTCTGAAGGTCACGCCGGATCGCGTCCAACCGGCGCCGATTCTCGGGGGAGGCGATCACAATCAGCCGCAGCGGGCGACCCTCGGTCGATGCGCCGTACGGTTCCACCAGGCTTCGGGCCGAGGACTTCGCGACGATCGCGTGAAGCACTTGCTCCTGCTGGGGAAGCAAGGTAAAGCGCTCGCCGGGTGCGTACCCGAGCATCCTCGAGGGCTGGGGAACGGCGCCCTCGTACGGCGCATACGCCTCAAGCGGAGAAGCGGCCACACCCGCAAGGATGGGCAGGAGGTAGATCGGCGACATTGCGTGGGAGTCTACCGATCCTTGCCCAAAAGTTGAGCAAAGAGGAGACCGAAGATGAGGTACTCTCCAAATGTGGAAGAGGTACTTTCTGGGGTATTGGCTGCGGTGTACCTGCGCGGATTGCCGGGGCGCGCCGCTTCCCCGCGCTCGTGGCCCGGGGTGAGTTCCGCGTTGCGGCGATCCGCGGGAGCCGGGTCGTTGCCCGCCGATCCCCTCGTCCTCTCCGCCCTCCTCCGGGAAGCCGGATATTGGCAGGAGGCGGCCGTCCTGCTCGATCGCGCGCGTTGGCCCATCGCGGTCGATCTCGTCGCCCAGCAGCGCGTGATCACCGCCGAAGATCCCCTCTATCCCTCCGGGTGGCGATCCTCCGTCATTGCGGCTCCGCCGGCGCTGTGGCGCAAGCCAAGTGCGGCTCCCTTGCCCTTGGGTGCGCCTTGGGTCACCCTCGTCGGCAGCCGCCAGATCACCCGCGCCGTCCGCGATTTTGCCCGTGCCGCCGGCGAGGCGGTGGCCATCGGCGGCGGTGTCGTCTTCTCCGGCGGAGCCGTCGGAGTCGATCGGGCCGCCGTGCTGGGTGCCCGCGCCTCCGAAGGAGCCGCCGTCGAGCTCTTGCCGTGCGGCTTCGATCATGCTCCCGCCTCCTCCGCCGAGCGGTGGTCGCTCGTTCCGCCCGGCGAGCTGTTCAGCACGGCAAATGCCATGGAGCGAAATCTCCTCCTCTATGCCGCCTCTTCGCGATCGCTGGTCGTGCATGCCCGCTATCGGGCGGGAGGCTCGTGGCATGGCGCGGTGAGCGCGCTGAGGCATCGTCTCGGCCCGATCTTCGTTCGCGAGCCGGCTCCCGGCGAGGCCCTCTCCGATCCCGATTATCTCCGCGCGCATGCCGCGCTCGTGGGGCTGGGTGCCATTTCGCTGTGCCACCCCGATCTCCTGCTTGATGCCCCGGTCCGCGATCCCGCCCAGCCGGCGCTGGCGTTGGGGGCTTAGGGCACGCGCTCGACGAAGTACCGGCCGGTTCGGCCGACCGTGATCTTCGGCGGCTTCCGCGTCGCCTCGAACGCCGCGAAGGCGGGGGCGAGTTCCGCCCAAAACTCGACGTGGCTTGGATGGGATCGGCCCAACGAGCCTAACCGCTCCGACGTCATCCGAGTTGGAAACAGGTGAAGTTCGACCCGCTTCGGCCAGCCATGCGCGACCAGCACATAGAGCTCCTCGATGAGCGGATCGGTCATCGCCAGGCATCCGATGCTTGCCCGACCCCCGTGGATGTAAATGTCGCTCCCCGGCGACTTTGGATCGGAGCGCTTCCGGTCCGAGGCATTAGGGTAACCCACCCGCAGGCTGAGATGAAACTGGCTCTTCGGGTTCAGTCCCTCGATCCGGTAGAACCCTTCCGGCACCTGACGGTCCCCTTCCTTCCGCTTGGGACCGGGGCCTCCCGACTGAGCGGCGATCGGATACGTCTTGAACAGCGAATACGGTCCGCCGCCGCGGAAGCGAGCCCAGACCTCAAGTTCGCCTTCGGCTTTGAACGCGCGGAGGAAGATGTCTTTCGGCAATCCCGTGCCGCCCATTTGCTTCGAGCGGGCGATCAACTCGTCGGTCACCCTCACCCGGGCGGGACCGACCCGGTCCTGCTCCCCGGCCCAGTAGGCGCCGACGCCCAGCATCACGACTAGCGCCCCGGCGTACACGTGAGATCGAGCAATCGCCATCCCTGAGCTCCCGAATGAAACGCGACGCGAACGTAGCGCGCCCGCATCGGCATGCCGTAGTACTTGAGTCGGCCCGCTTGGCCCCGGGTCGTCAGCGACCACGTGAGATCGCCTTCCCGCGCGAACAGTCGTCCGGTCTCCGGCTTCTCGCCTGCCCGATAGGCAAGGAGGTCGAAGCCCCCGGTTGCCCCGGTTTCCGCGGCTAAGGAAATCGCGATCTCGCCGAGGGCGACTTCGCGGCCGAGGTCGATGTCGATGGCCCCGCCTGCGGGAGCCGAGATTCCGGTAGCGGGATCGTTGTCGGTGATCGCATCGACCGCCTCACCGGTAGACAACTTCGCCGAACCCGCAGCGAGCGCGAGCGCCTCGGCGGCCAGCGGCGTCGACGGCACGGGCAGCACAACGGTCACCATGGCCAGCGGCTGACGCGAGCGTGCGACCGCATCGAGCACTTGCCACAGCTTCAACACCGCGACCGCCTCGACCCCATTCACGACCCCACGGATGGCGATTGCGCTGTTGGCGCCGGTGGCGTCCACCCGGCCAAACGGATTGGCGAGCAGTTGGTGTCCGGTGGGCGTGTAGCTGCCGGGAGGTACCCCCGGGTCGCGCTTCGGCAGTAAGATGGTGCCGCTCTCACCGGTCCGAATCGTGTCGAGCTTGCTGGCGCCCGCGAATGAGCCCGCCCGCAGCGCATACAAGGTCAGTTCCTGGTTGCCCAGGCGTCTGCCGCCCGGATCGGTAAGCGTGACGAGCACTGAGCCGGGGACATCGTACAGATAATCCCCGCTGAATCCGCGCCGTCGGCCGAGATTGCGGTTGAGGGCGTACACGTCGGTCGCACTCAGTCCCGCGCCGACATCCATGCGGTTCGGATCGACGTACAGATCACTAAACCGCTCGTGGGGGAACGCGAAGGTCGGGGCGAGCAGCGCATCGGAGCGGGTTTCTCCGCCCCCCAGGACTCCCGGAAAACGATCGGGCGACGGAGGCACGGTGGACGCATCGCCGAGCAGGGAGCCTTGGCGAACTCCGGCAGACGTGATCTCGACCAAGCCACACGCCCGGGCGATCTCGGCCATGAGGTCGGTGTCGGGCCCTACGAGAATCTCCCCATCAAGCCGCAAGTCGATCGCGGACGCTTCGCCGATCGCCATCCGCTGTACCCGCACCCGCTCGAGCGCTCCCGCGGGCGCAAACGAGAACCGCGAGAACCGGCAGAGCACCTCGTTCCAACGGTGCACGGCGCGCTGAATGGCGTCCTCCCAGGCCAATCCCTGCTCGGCGAACTTCTTGGCCGCCGCATCAGTCACCGTAAACCCAAGCGCCAGCCCCGCCTGCTGCACGACGAGTTCGTCGTTGCCACGGTCGGCGTCCTCACCCTTGGTAAAAAGCCGCAGCGCAACCGGCTGGATGCGGTGATCGGTATGCGAGGAGCGAAACGGGGTCTTAAGCTCCAACGTCGTGCTCTCGCCCGGGGCCAGTTTGCGCTCCACGGCGACGATCGCATCTGGGAGCTCACGGATGAACCACTGGGCCTCGAATCCGTCGGCGGGGGCGGTGCCGACATTCTTCACCGTCGCCCGGTAGGTCACTTCTTCGCCGTCGTCGGGCCAGCGCTTGCCCTCGCCATTAGCCGCGCGCAGCGTTACCGGCACGGCGACGCCGTCTTGCGGGGCTACGTCGGCTTGGCCCCGCGTATCGTAGCGCTCATACTCGGGCGTGCGCTCGATCAAGACCACGCTGAGGTCAGGCCCCGTAGGTCGAGGAGCGTCTTCGAGCTCGAGCACGAGCCGGGGGCGACCCTCGGTTGAATCCGAACTCAAGAACTCGACCCGATCGTCGAACTCCAGACGGAATCCGTGGTTCAGCGTTGGGCGATCAAACTGGGCCTGGACCGCGGACGCCAGTCCTTCGATGATGTAGGTTTCGCCGTCCTGTCGTCCGGTTGCGCCCGGTACCGCTTCCGCATCGAGGTCACCCCGCGCGCCGGGAGTCTGCCAAGCGATCGGCTCGGCCCCGGATCGGCGGTTACGCTGGGTCGCCGCCCATCGCCCGCCAGTCACGTCCCCGCGGATCTGGCCAGCGATACTGTTGATCGACCCTTCGGTCCACGGCACGAGCATCCGCCGAACAGAGGATAAGGTGGGCTTGCCTCGGGTCACCGTGAACTCAAGCCGCGCGGCAGTCACACGCTTGCGGCCGAGAGTCGCGCGGAGCTCGCGGAACTGGATGAGAATCGCCTTCCCGCCCCCACTTTCGAGGATCGAGTTACCTCCCTGCGGCTCGTCGGCCCGCTCAAGATCGAGGGTGGTGTCCTCGATCGCCACGTAGCGATGCCCATTCACCATCGCCCCCCGCTCGAGCGAGATCGGGGTGGCGGGCAGGGCCAGTCCGGCAAGGGTAATCCAGGCAAGGAGCATAAGCAGCTAGTTTACATGGGGACGTCTGCCCTTCAGGTTCGTTTTGCCAAATGCCGATACTAACTTGGGAAACGCTCGATGCACGAACCCGAACATCACGAGGAACTCGAGAACTGGCGCCTCGCGGCCCGCCGGTTTGAGACGCTGTTTCAGCGTCTCCCGGTCCCCTGCATCGGCTACGACCTCTCGGGCACGATCTTCGAGTGGAATCGGGCGACCGAGGAGTGTCTGGGCCAGGCGGCCGCGCTCCTCTTCATGCGCTCGATCCAGAACCTGTTCTGCTTCGAGGATTCGCAGCGAGAGACTATGGACGTGATGCTCGATCGCATCGCGGGGGGCGAGTCCATCGAGAACTGTCCATGGACGGTGATGATGACCGACGGGACGTTACGCCACGTGTTGCTCAGCATGATCCCGACGACGGGACCGGAGGGCACCATCGGGGGCGGCATCCTCGCTTGGACCGATATCACGGCCCTGAGGGAATACGAGCAGCAGATCGAAGCGCAACTCACCCAGATTCATGAGTACAGCGCTCAGATTGAGCTTCGAACTCAAGAACTCGAGGACGCCAATGCCCGCCTCTCGACCCTCGCCTCGACCGACGGCCTGACCGGTCTCGCCAATCACCGCTCATTCCAGGAGGCACTCCGCCGGGCGATCGCGCTAACCACGCCTGGGCGGCTCTCCCTCATCCTGCTCGACGTCGATCACTTCAAGGCGTACAACGACACATACGGCCATCCGCAAGGCGACCTCGTCCTCAAGGGCCTCGCCGACTGCCTTCGCGATTGCACCGAGTGCTCGGAAGGAATGCCCGCCCGGTACGGGGGCGAAGAGTTCGTCGTCCTCCTCCCCACGTCGGGGACCCAAGAGGCGATGCGGGTCGCCGAGTTGCTCCGCCGAAGGATCGCCGAGCGGCCTTTCCCGTGCGCCCCCGTGACGGCAAGTTTCGGGGTGGCGACCTTCGGGCATGGGTGCGGCGACGCCGAATCGCTGATCGAACTCGCCGACCAAGCGCTCTATGAGAGCAAGAGCCGCGGGCGTAACCGGGTTACCCATGCCAACGCGCTTGACCGCCGCACGGCCTAGGTCCTGGCCACACTTTGGCGAGGGCTCGGCGTAAGATGAATCGGCATGAAGAAGTTTGCGACGTTTGCGTTGCTGATGACCGCGGCGTTTCTTGGCGTCCTCGCCGCCCTGCGTTTGGATCGGTGGGTCGAGCGGCGCGAGATTTCGATGGTCCCGGGCATCACCACCCCGTTGCCCGCGGCTCCCGCTGAGTTCACCCCCGCCGCCGCATTTGACTTCCGCGCTGCGGCAAAGAAGATCATGCCCGCTGTGGTCTCTATCGACAAGAGCGAGGCCTGGCGCGATATGTGGTCCGACCGCGTGTCCCTCGTCAACACGGGAACAGGCTCAGGCGTCATCATCAGCCCCGAGGGCCACATCCTCACCAACAACCACGTCATCGAAGGGGCCGCAACCATCACGGTTCGCCTCGCCGACGGACGCAGCTTCGAAGCCAAGCTCATTGGCACCGATCCGCGCACCGATTTGGCGGTGGTCAAGGTCGAGGGCAACAACTTGCCGGTAGCCGAACTCGCTGACAGTTCAAAGTTGGAAGTGGGCTCGTGGGTGATGGCGGCGGGCAACCCGCTCGGCTATGCGAACACGCTCAGCGTGGGCATCGTCAGCAGCCTGAACCGCAGCCTTCAGGCGGGACGGGAGGGCACGTTGCTCGTAGACGCGATTCAGACCGATGCGTCGATCAACAGCGGCAACTCCGGTGGACCGCTCACCAACGATCGCGGCCAAGTGGTCGGCGTCAACACGGCGATTGCGTCGCCCACCGGTGGAAGCGTCGGAATCGGCTTTGCGGTCCCGATCAATCGCGCCAAACTCGTGGTCGCCGAACTCATCAAGTTCGGTCGCGTCCGGTATGGCTACTCCGGATTCATCGTCGTCAACTCGCCCGAAGTTCTCCGCGATCCGCGCGCTCGCCGATACATCCAGCAGCAAGTGGGCACCGCGCCACCCGAGACCGGGCTCGTCGTCTCGCGACTCGATCCGGCCGGGCCATCGGCAAAGGCCGGTCTCAAGCCGCTGGACGTGATTCAGAAGGCGGATGGACGCTCGATGTCCGACCCGTCCGATCTGCTCAAACTCCTGCTTGAAAAGAAGGTGGGCGACTCGCTGAAGTTGGACGTGTGGAGCGCCGGCCAGACCCGAGCGGTGAACATCTCGCTTTCCGACACCCCAACCGGCGCGTAAGGGCTTAGGGCGCGGTCAGCGACTCGAGCTTCTTCGCCGCGGCGTCGTAGCTCTCGCGAGCGGCGGCAATCTCCTGCTCGAGCAGTTTCAGTCGTTCGTTACCCGCCTCGAGCTGCTTGCGCAGGTCCTGGGCTCCATCCGCGGCCCGATCCGCCTTATCCTTCGCATCGGCCCCGAGCGCGGCCGCCTGCTCTCGCAGCGACCTCAGCTTCTCAGCAGCATCGATTTTGGCGATCGCCGCACGGGCGGATTCGAGTTGCGCGAGCACCTCGGGAGTCGGGTTGGGGATGGCCTCCGCCTGCTTCTGGACGTCGACCACGGCTTGCCTCGCCCGCTCGAGAGCATCCTGCGAAGAATCGGGCGAGACTTCGCGCACCTTGGCGGCAACCGAGTTCCAAGCCGTCGTGATGGCCTTACCGGCGTGTTCCAGCGCCTTCCCGCCATCACGGGCAATGGACTCGCGGTCCTTGGGTTCGCAAGCGATCGCAAACACCACCACCAACGATAGCCACCACAGTCGTCTCATCACCCTATCTAACTCCCTCGGGCGCCCGCAGGTTTCACCGATACTCGACGATGCGGTGCATCGCAGGATAGAAATCGTGCGAGACCAGTTCGCGACGATCCGCCCATACTCGGAACGTCATCACATTCCAGCCGGCCTTGCCCTGGTTGCGAATCCGGGGCTGGTCGCCTCCGCGGTCTAGGATGAACTCCCGAGGAAGATCCGTTTGCTCGACGCGGCTCTGCACATCGGCCCCGGGCAGCGCCCGATCCGCTACCAACGACACGACCAGGCGCTCGCCCTCGATCCGACCGCGAATCCGTAGCTTCGAGCCATGGACGTTGCGCACCCGCAGGTCGATCCCCGAGAAGGCCACTGCCGCATCGCGCCCGGGCGGGCAATACGACGGCGCGAAATGATGCGGATGCCGCTCGCCGATCTCGAGTCCGGCCAGCAGCGCCGCATTGTACAGGGTGGTCGAGGTCTGGCAGACGCCGCCGCCCCAAGCGTCGATGAGGGTGCCGTTGTAGCTCACCGGGGCGCGGCGGTACCCGGTATCGCGACTCCAGGTGCCCACGCGCTGGTTGAACGAGAACTCGGCCCCCGGGGCGATCTCCGCACCATTGAGCTTTGAGAGAGCCAACCGAGCGTTATGGCGTTGGTTCGGCGTACGACCCACAAGGGTCGTCGCGTACTGGGCCACGACCACCTCGCCGGTCGGCTGCGCAGCGAGCACCGCACCGAGGCCGCCCGCTAGGCCGACGATGCCGAGCGTCACCCACCCCGAGGCTTTCACCGAGAGCGGACCTCCAGCTTGGCCGCGCTCGAGGAGGCTACGGCTTCGGGATCGTACATGTTCGACACCGACGTCGGCAGGGCTTGGCTGCGGCCCGGATTCTCCACCCGAACGGTGTACGTGAACACGTTATCGCCCGCCTGGATGCGCCGCGCGAAGAGCGCGACGCGATCGTCGAAGATCTGCAGCTTGTCCCACCACCAGATCCAATCCCCGGGCGACTCGACGTCTTCGCGCTCCGTCACCCGCACACCGGCGGGGATCGGATCCTCGACCATCATGAACTCGCGAGGACGGTCGCTCCTGACGGTCAATCGGACCTGAATGAGTTCGCCCGGGCTAGCTTCGCTAATCGGAGTCTCCACGGGCGCGAACTTGCGAGTACCGTCCTCGAACTGCCGCACTTGCAGTTTGTGATACGAGCGGGTGACGGAAAGGCCGCTCGCATCGTTCGGCTTGTCGAGCCCCTCGGTAACCACCTGGCGGAGCTCGACCGTGTAATACACCTTGCCCACGCCCCGACCCACGAGCTCGACCGTGTTCGCGCCGGGCCGCAGGGCCAGGCCGTTCTCGCCGAGCCGCACGTCGATCGTCGTCTCGCCGGAGCCGGGGGTCGCCTGCGCAGTCCCGACCACGATGCCGTTCAGGCTAACGCCGATCTCTCCCGATTGGGTGAGTTCACCCGACTTGCCGAGCAATCTGGCCAGCGCAACCAGCGCGTGCGAAGTGTCTCGGGTGGCGTACCACATCGAACCCCGGCGCTTCTCCAGCAAGTAGCGGGTCGCCTTCGGCACGAGCGGGTGATCGGGTTTGGCTTCAACGAGGGCGAGCAAGGCCCGGCCCGTGGTCTCCACGCCCCAGTACCCTTCGTCCCAACTCGCAATCGCACCTGAGACCGTCGCCTGTTGGGCGAGCTTCGTGATGGCCGCGCTCGTGTCGGCCCCCATCGCCTTCATCGCCCGCACGGCGGCAACCGAGACGATCGGAGATGCATCGTTGGCGTGCTCCTTGAAGAACGCCTTGGCCGGCTCGGGGCGACCCCAGAGGGCAAGCGCTTGCGCGACGTAAGCGCGGTCGGCGATCTCGCGGCGGCGTGCCTCTTCTCTCCAGGCCTTCTCGCTGGCGGACGTCGCCGGCTCGATCGGGGCCAGCGGTTTCTTCAGGTAGTCCTGACTCCACTTGAGGGCGCGCTCGATGCGGTTCATCGGCGGAACGAAGCCGGCTTGACGCGCCCGATGCATGCCTTCCAGCACGTAGGCCGTCATGTACGGATCGGAGCTGCCGTATTCCCACCAACCCCAGCCGCCATCGCCTTGCTGCATCGCCCCCAGGCGGACGAACCCATCGCGCACGATCTGGGGAATCTGGGCGGCACGACTCGGGGCGGGGAATCCGCCTGCCTTCATGGCCTGAGCCACCACCACCGACGGCAAGAACCGACTCATCGTCTGCTCAACGCAACCGTAGGGGAAGTCGACCAGGGCGTCCATGGCGGGAACTAGACTGCTCGCCAGCGTCGAAGCCACCGTAACCCGAAGGCGCATCGAACTCGGATCGGCCCCCGAACGCACATTCAGGAACACATTGCCGCTGCCTGCCGCCACGCCCGCAAACCGCTCGTGGACGAGCCGCCCGGGAGCGAGGATGGGAACGACCGACTCGACCCCGTCATTCGCACCGCCTTCGATCCAAGCCTTCGCGATCATCGTCGCGTTGCCCACTCGTTTGGGCGAAACGAACAGTTCGACCGACTTGGTGCCGTCCTGCGGCACTTCGACCGACTGGTTCAAGCCACCCTCGACGTCGTAGTCAGCGGATTCGAACTGGAGCTTGACGGTCGCACTCTCACCGGTGCGGTTGCTCACCACCGCGGCGACGCGCTGCCGATCACCCACCACCATGAAGGCGGGAGCTTCCAGCCGCACCATGAGCGGCTTGCTGGAAACGACCTTAGAGACGGCTTTCCCAACCTCCGTTCGAGCCGTGATGCCGAAAACCGTCGCCCGCCAGGTGGTGAGGTTGTCGGGCAACGTCACGGGCACATCGGCGGTCCCGGTCGCGTCCGTGGTGACCACGGGAGTCCAAAACGCCGTGTCCTTGAAGGTCCGGCGAACCTGAATCGAGGTGGGGGCCTTGTCGCCACCGTCCAAGTACAGGTCGGGAAACGAGTACGCCGTTTGCACGGCGTTATAGCGCATCGGATAGAACTCGCGGCTCAGGTCCAACCGATCCTCCGCAAGCGCAAAGATCGACTCATCGACGACCGCCAGCGAGACCTCGGCGGGGGTCGGCTGGCCATCGGCCGTCATTGTCCGCACGCGATACGTTACGGTCTGTCCAGGTTCGGTTTGCTGGGTACTGGGCTCGACGGTGATCTTCAGTTCGCGGCGCGGGTTGGTGACGGTCAGCATGTCCGCACCGGTCCGGAACGACTTCTCGCGAATGTAGGACGCGGTGACTTGCACGTTCGGGCTGTACGCTTCGCTCACCGGCCACTCGACGGTGACTGATGGACTTGTCATCGGCACCACGCGGGTGTCGTAAAGCTGCTCACCTTCCATCGCGAGCAAAACCGACCCGCCCGGCTTGTCGGTCTGGATCAAGATTTTCGCGCGATCGCCCGGCGCATACTTACTGCGATCCAACTCGAGCTTGAGCGGCGTCGGGGCCAACGATCCGGCATCGATTCGTCCGTCGATCCACACGTACTCGGAGGCCTCGACCACGTTGCCGCGACGGTCTTGGGCGCGAACGCGGATGACGTACGATCCCGGACGCGAGGATTTCAGCGACAGCTTGGCAATCCCAGTTGAATCCAGCGTGAGCTTCTGCGCCTCGGTGTGATAGAGCGAGTATTGCTTGCCATCCCACCGCTCGATTCCGGTGGTCACGTCGAGCGTTTGTCCATCCATGGGCTGGCCATCGACCGAGGCAGCCCGAACTTCGACGTTGAACTCTTGGTCGGTATCGACGACAAAGCGATCCGCACGAGCGGCGAGGAAGAACTCGCCCCGCATCACCGTCACGCGGCCCTGGCCGTCGTAATACTTGCCAGCGTCATCGGCCACCACCACGTCCGCGGTGTACACCGCATCGAACTCGGCGGGCTCTACGTCGTTCTTTGGGCGCGTTTCAAACTCGATGATCGCTTCGCCGTTCTCATCGGTCTTGGTCGGTTTGATCTCGCCAACGTACGCTCCTCCGTAGTCCTGATCCTCGCCCCAATACTCGTCGGAGAAGCTGTCCGGGCCGTAGTACGTCGATCGGTAGACCGAACCTCCTACGCTTGCATCGGGGACGGGGCCGCCATAGTAATAGCTGACTTTGACCTTCATCCGAACGCGTTCGCCGCGGATGTAGCTCTGCTTCTCCGGGGCGACTGTGATGGAATAGGTCGGCTTGCGGTAGGCGGCGACCGAGACGGCCGTCCGCTCTTCACCCGAAGGCGTGCGAGTGACAATCCAATACAGCCCGGGCGGGGCCTCGCGGCTCAGTTCAAACTGCCCGGAGTAGGTGCCCATTGGGCTCACCACCGCGGTGGACTTGGCAAGGACGTTCTCTTCGGGGTCTTCAAGTTGCAGCGAGACCGACTCCAACAACGGAAGTTGATACTGGTCGCCAGCATGCATTCTGGCCAAGCCTTTGAAGTGCACGGTGTCGCCCGGTCGGTAGATCGTGCGGTCGGTGTAGCCGACCAGCTTCAGCGGCTCGGCTTCAGGATCGGAACGATAGAGATCGACGAACGCTCGGGAGTCGCCCACGGTAGCGACAATCGGTCCGGGAGACTCTCTCGAAAAGCGGAGAGTCCCCTCGCCCGAAGTCACTCCGACCGGCTTCATCCCTTCTTTCGTAGCGACGGATATCGCGGCTCCGGGAATCGGTTCGCCGGTCTGCAAGTCAGTCACAAAGGCCAGCGTATCGTTGCCAACCGCCTTGCCCACCAAGCCCACCTTAGAGACGGCAAGCCACGTCCCCGCAACTTGGCCGCCGCCCTTGGCTTGAAACCAATAGAAGCCTTCCGGGAGCGCCTTCAGGTCAAGGCTCTCGACGAATACCCCCTCGATGTCGCGAGCCGCAGGCTCTTGAGTCCAGGTTTCGACCTGAGAGCCGACTGTGGCCGGATCGGTGAGTTTCTTCGTCTGGTAGTTCGGATAGGCGAGCGGGCTGAGGGCGGTGTAAAGGTCACCCTTAGCGACGATTTTGTCGAAATCCAGCCGGTAGACCGAGAACTTCAGATCGCCCTTGCCGACAAACCCCTTGAGCTGCATCTTCGGCGCTTCGAGGGGGCTGAAGATGTGCTGGCTCGCATAGAGCTCGAGGTAGGGAGGAATCGGCGGCAGGGCCATGGTCCCATCAATCCGCTTCCCTTCGACGATCCGAATCGGTTTTCGCGTCAGCGAGTGCGCCTTGCCGGTGACGGTCATCAGGTAGTCGCCCTCGACAATGCCCGACAAGCGGAACTTGCCCTGGCTGTCGGTCTCCACGTAACGAATCCGGATGGGCGACTCTTCGTCGTGATAGACCGGTTCGAGCGTAACCAGCGCCTTGGGCAACGCTTGGCCGTTCTCCTTCATGGTGATCGTGCCTTCAATGCCGCCAATTGCGACCTCTTCGGTGATGCCGTAGGCGAGCAACGCCCCGCATGCGATCAAACCGCCAACTAATCCAAGCCAACGCATCACGCTATTCATGCTCCTTGCTGTTCCTTGGAACGCTTAAACTCACCCGACAGTACGGCAATCGCGAGGGCTAGAACAAGGACCCCGCCGCCCAGCCACGCCAGCCGCACGAGCTTCTCGTCACGCGCCAAATCGAGGTGAGGTAAGAGAACGCCGAACGTCGCCGTCATCGCCGCCGACAATCCCATGCCCAGCGTGTACGCGTGCGCCGAGCGCTCGCCTCGCACCGCTTCGATCAGCGCCGCCATGCCAAGGCCGAAGACATAGCCGACCGCGCCCTTCGCTCCCAGAAGCACGGCCGCCGCGACCGGACCGACGATCAGCACGGCGATCCAAAGTCCGCCGGCAACGAGCGTGAGGAAGCCGCCTCGCTTCGACACCGTGCGAAGCCACTCTTGCGCCATCACCGGCAGTGTCGCGCCGAGGACTAGTCCGATCATCGCGTAGTGCTGCGCCAAATCGAGTGCGCGGGGAGCTTCGGTATGCGTCTCTCGGAACACCCGGAAAAACGTCAGCGCGGCAAGCGGTCCCAGCGTCAGCAACGCGCGACGATTCCCGGCCGCCAGCAGAACGCCGGTCGCCACGAGCAGCACAACCGCGACTCCAAATCCTTTCGCGTAGCCAAACGCCGCCGATCCCGCTGCGATCCAGATCACACTGCCGACGGTCAAACGGAGCGTCGAAGCGTCGTCTTCCTCGGGGCAAAGCCCGTGGACAATCAGGGCCAGGAGCGATCCTCCGAATCCGAGAACAAGCAGCTCGCTCACTTGAAGCAGCCGGTCCCCGATCAGCCACACCCCGACCGTGGTGAGAATCACCATCGCGCCCAAGCGGGCGATCACCGTGCCTTTGAGCAAGCTCCCGAACACGCCAGCAAGGACGGCAGCGAGGGCGATTGCCAGCCCCAGCAGGGTGCCGGCGTTTGAGCCGTACTCGCTCACTTGGCCCGCTTTACCGAGCAGGTTAACTGCAACCACCGGACCTACGAAAGCCGCGGCTCGCATGCCCCATGGGTTCGGATCGTCTTGCGTTCCGATGCTTAGAAACCACGCCCCAACCGCCGCACCAAAAACGAGAGCCAATGGCATGCTGGGGTAAGGGAGCAACGCAATAGCCCCCACCGCCAAGACCGCCATCCCCATCGGCGCCGACCTTCCTGCAGTTTGTTGCCCGGGCATGAGGCCGACCCCATAGGCAACCGCCGCCAGGAGAGCGCCAATCGCCGCAGACAGCGTCAGCGGAAGCGCGTCTTCCAAACCGCCATAACCGCTGAACGCGCCGAAGACGAGCACGGCGACCACGATCGCCAGCACAAGGAACGCGCCGGCAGGGGCCTCTCGCTTCTTGGCATTGACGGCGGGGAGATGGTCTCGAAGGAACACGGCCGCGACGGCGATGATGGCGGCCAGAATCGGTAGAAGTTGATCGAGTTTCAAGGGAGTTGTCCTACTTCACAGTTTAGGACGAAGTGCCACCTGGAAGTTACGCGCTGGCGCTATTTCTTCGCTGCAGTTCGCACGCCTCGATTGCGAGATCCAACATTCGATCGAGTTCTCCCGTTCCCACCCGATCTTCGAGGACGCTGTAAGCCCTCCGCAGTTGCCTGCGCTCCGTAACCGTCGGCAGATGACCCATGGTGCGTCGCCGGACATATGCCCGCGCAAGCGCCTCGATTGCCAACTCAACCTGGCCCGCGGAAGCGGCGGCGAGCCCCAAAGCCTCATTCAACAAGATGTGTAGCCGACTGAAATCTCGCCGAGGATCACCGACCAACGGCCGCAACTGCTCGACCGATTCCTCAAAGCGTCCTTGCGCGAGCAGTTCGGCACCCACGATGTAGGCGAAGGCGTAGCTCAGATAGCGGTCGCCGTAGATGGCGGCCGCCTGCTCTCCCATAACGCGAAACTCCTGCATCGCCTCGATCGCGCCGCGCTCCCACGACACGATGCTCATGTTCGCGAAGTTCCATCGGGCCATACGATCGAGACCCTCACCCGACGCCCGACGGACCGCTTCACGAACGAACTGCCACCCCTTCTCGACTTCACCGCCGTGCCATCGGTGCGCCCCCTCGATCGTGTATACGTAAGCTCCCGTCGACTCCTTGGGTGCCCTCTGATTGATCTCCCAGAGTCGGCCGATCGTTGGGTGGCTAGGTGAAATATGGCCCTGTTCAAGGCCCATCAAACCGAGCGCGATGAGCGCCTGGGCTTCGGTCTGGGTGTCGCCACGGCCACGCGACCACTCCACCACGTCTCGGAGAATCTCTGTGGAATGCCGATACGCACCCAGTCGATGGTAGATGTGCCCCAGGGTGCCGTTGAGTCGACCGAAGTGCTCGGAGTCGCGGGTCGTCAAGACCGTAGCCTGACGATACAGCGGGAGCACCCGCCGATATCCCAAGCTGGACAATCCGTCGACGTTTGAGCTCAGCAACTCGATCGCCTGATCTCGATCCACGTAAAAACAGGCTTGGATCCTGCGCTCGAGTTCTTCCGCTCCCGAAGCGGCCATCTCCCGCTCCATCGCCGGCCAAGGACGGCGTCGAACCCGCAAGGCACCGACTGGAGCGTCCCTAAGTTCCCGCTGCAACGCCAAGGCCTCCTCGTCTTCGGGATCGATTTCGAGAGCCTTGCCGACCCAGTGAAGCGCCGCCGACCGATCTGTAGATGCGAGCAGGCCCGCGAGTTGGATGGAGAGATCAATGGCGTCCGCGGCGAGTTCGCCGCGCAAGTCGTCGACCCAGGGCTCCGTCCAACCTGGCAGGGGCTTCGAGTACATGGCAAGGGCTTGTTCGAGGACCGCCGCTCGATCCGACTCTGGGGCACCCACCGCCTTCTGGCTCAGCCGCTGAAACTCAGCAACATCGGTCTGAACGCCTTGAAGCTCGACTTCTCTCTCATCTGAGATCAGCAGTCGCGGATCGGGCAAAACACGGCGGATCATGGAGAGCGCCTGACGCAAGCTGACTCGAGCCTGAGCGGGCGGTCGATCCGGCCAATACTCCAGTTGGAGAGCATCCCGTTGGTGAGGCCGGGGATCGAGCGCAAGCTGAGCCAACAACGCCGTCGCTTTGCGGGTCGGCAGGCGGTCAACCGGGCCCGCTGGCGTCTCCATGCGAAAGCGCCCCAGCGCGATCAGCCTTACCTCCCTCGCCGTTGAACTCAGACTCAAAACGGTATACTCCCCATTTAATGACGCAACGTCTCCCGGAGTGGTTGACGATCCGGCTCCCGCGCCCCGACACGATCAAGGAAGTCGAGGGCATGATGCGGGCCAAAAACCTTCACACGGTCTGCGAAAGCGCCCGGTGTCCGAATCTGGCTGAATGCTGGAGTAAGAAGACCGCGACGTTCATGATCCTCGGCGACACCTGCACCCGCAGCTGCGGGTTCTGCGCTATCAAAGTAGGACGCGGGCAGGAACTCGACCCGTTCGAACCCGCCAATGTCGCCAAAGTCACCAAAGACCTCGGCCTACAGCACGTCGTCGTCACCAGCGTCGCCCGCGACGACCTCGCCGATGAAGGCGCCGAGCAGTTCGCCCGCACCATTCGCGCCCTGCATCATCAGAACCCGCACACCATCGTCGAGGTTCTCACGCCCGACTTCAAGGCGAAGCCCGATCTCGTGAAGATCGTGACCGACGCCCACCCGGAGATTTACAACCACAACATCGAGACCATCGAGCGGCTCCACACCGTCGTCCGCCCCCAGGCGAAGTACGACCGCACTCTGCGCGTGCTCGAGATGGTGAAGGAGTTCGATCCGACGATTTACACCAAGTCGGGCATCATGCTCGGCCTTGGCGAGACTCGCGATGAGGTTCTGACCACGCTGCGCGATCTGCGCGCCGTCGGCGTCGATGCGGTGACGATCGGCCAGTATCTGCGCCCGACCATGAAGCACCTGCCCGTCGTGAGCTTCATCCACCCGGATGAGTTCAAGGAATACGAGCAGATCGGCGAGGACATGGGTTTTGCGTTCGTCGCTTCCGGTCCCTTCATCCGAAGCTCGTACAACGCGGCTGAGTTCTCGAAAAAGGTGATGGCGGAGCGGTTCGCCGCCGCAGCCGTCTAGGTCAGGTCCATGGGCAAGAACCAGCAGGCCAAGGATCTGCGGCGGGAGATGGGTCGAATCATCGACTTGATGGCGAAGTACCAGGTCCAGCTCCCGGTCGAACTGATCAAGTCGCCCCACTTCGAGCAGCTTCGGATGCCGTTTGCGGAGAAGGTCGCCCTCTTCCTCGCCCCCATGGATCGCGAGCGAAGCGAAGCATCGCTTCGGGAAGGCACGCGCATGCTTCACGAGAGCCTGAACCAACTGCTGGGTCGGGCTCCCGAGGAGATCAGCTTTGAAGATCGACCCGAGCCCGTCAAGCTGGCCTGCCAGATGGGGTGTAACCATTGCTGCACGCTTCGGGTCGCGCTCAAAGCTCCCGAGGTGATCTTGCTGGCCAACGCTTTGCGCAAACGCCTGTCCCCCGAGGAGATGGCGTCGTTGAACGATCGCATGCAGAAGTTCGAGCTCGACCTCTCGACCAAGAGCCTTATTGAGCGCGCTTATCGCTCGATGCTTTGCCCTCTCAATGTGGACTCGCTCTGTATCGCGTACCTGCACCGGCCGATCAACTGCAGTTCGTACCACTCGTTTAGCCTGCAGGCGTGCCTCGACGACATGGCCGATCCCACCGCCGGAACCGTCGTGCCCACCGACCCGTATCGCCGGATGCTTCAGGCGATGCACGGCCAGGCGCTCGAGTGCGGCCTGATGGCACTGGGCCTTGACCACGACGATCTCGAACTCGTCCCGGCGTTGCGCATTGCGCTGGCCGACCCGGACGCTGGCGCGAAGTACCTGCGCGGCGAGCCGGTGTTCGCCGAAGCCAACCAGCCCGAACTGCGCGAAGCCCTCGATCGCGAGTTTGAATCGCGCCCGATGACCCAGATTTCTGTCAAGGAATGAGGGGTTCGGCCCCGGCGTAGGGTATAAATTGAGAGCACCTGCAGGGGTATAGCTCAGTTGGTAGAGCGGCGGTCTCCAAAACCGCAGGTCGCGGGTTCGAGCCCTGCTGCCCCTGCCATCCTCCTTCCACTCTTGCTCGGCTGGTCCGGCTTGATTCGGATATGCTCCGATTGATTGGCCTCTTGCTCTTCACGGTGCGTCAGCGTGGGTTCGTCCGCCGACAAGGCTCATTACGCAGGGACACGACAACGCCGTGTTAATCCTTGGTTACGTTGCGGTAGGATGCGCGCATGGTTGCCACCGCGCTGTT
Organism: Fimbriimonadaceae bacterium; assembly: GCA_024710805.1. Lineage (GTDB taxonomy): Bacteria > Armatimonadota > Fimbriimonadia > Fimbriimonadales > Fimbriimonadaceae > JANJUB01. Next base: position 73,789 of record JANJUB010000168.1, read on the forward strand.
TCTCTCCGTCCTCGTCGGGCCGAGTCCGGCCCTCGCCCGTGGAGTCGTCTTCGAAGACGTCAACCGAAACGGCCGCCGCGACGCCAACGAACGAGGGATCCCCGGAGTCTCGGTCTCCAACCAGGATGAGTTCACGGTCACCAATGGTCGTGGGGAGTGGCAACTCAGCTACGGCGACGACACCATCTTCTTCGTCGTGAAGCCCCAAGGCTACATGACGCCGGTCGATGACCGGCAGCTGCCCAAGTTCTTTTACGTCCACAAGCCCGCCGGTTCGCCCGAACTGCGGTACGGTGGCGTCAAGCCAACCGGTCCGCTGCCGAGTTCGATCGACTTTCCGCTCCACAAGTCGAATGAGCCCGAGAAGTTCAAGGCCCTGTTCTTCGGCGACACTCAGTCGCGGAACCTGCGCGAGCTGAAGTACCTCACCGACGACTTGATCACCAAGCTAGACCCCGAAGGAGCGCTGTTCGGCGTCACGCTGGGTGACATCCTTTTCGATGACCTCAGCTTCTTCGATGAGCACAACCAGGCGATTGCGCTGATCGGCATCCCTTGGTACAACGTGCTCGGCAACCACGACATCAACTTCGACGCGAAGCACGACCACCACTCGGATGAGACCTTTGAGCGGTTCTACGGTCCGAGCTACTACTCGTTCGACTACGGCCGAGCCCACTTCGTCGTGCTCGACAACGTCATGTGGCATCACCCGGACACCCAGGAGGACAAGAAGGGTCGATACACAGCGGCCCTCGGCGAGAGGCAAATGGCGTGGCTTCGACGCGACCTCGAGCGAACCGACAACGACAAGCTGGTCGTCGTGATGATGCACATCCCGCTCGACACGCTCGCCGAGAAGACGGATTTGTTGGGTTTGCTCAGCAAGCGCCCCTACTCGCTTTCGGTTTCGGCCCACACCCACTTCCTCGAGCACCGCTTCTTCACCGACAAGGACGGCTTCACGCGGCCGAAGCCTCACCATCACTTGGTGAACGTGACCACCTGCGGAAGCTGGTGGGGCGGCGATCCCGACCAGTACGGCATCCCGCACAGCACGATGTCGGACGGCGGGCCGCGCGGCTACTCGGTCTTCAGTTTCGACGGCAACCAATACTCGATCGAGTTCCGCGCTTCCAACCGGCCGTCCAGCTATCAGATGAACATCTACGCTCCCGAAGTAGTGCGCGTGGACGAGATCGAAACGACGCAGATCATGGCGAATGTGTTTGGCGGGTCGGACCTGTCGACGGTCGAGTTCCGAGTGGGCGACTATGGCGACTGGAAACCGATGACCCAGTCCCGCGAGAAGGACCCCGTCTACGAGGCCATGGTCAAGCGAGCGGATGCCCTGACCGCCCCGTTCCGCAAACTCCCGGCCCCGATCAATTCGCCCCACCTATGGAAGGCGACGCTGCCCGCTACCCGCCAGCGCGGGGTGGTGCCGATCCACGTCCGCACGAAGGACATGTTCGGACAGGTGTACATCTCGACGAAGGCGATTCGGATCGA
>JANJUB010000140.1 GCA_024710805.1 Fimbriimonadaceae bacterium
CGCGACCATGAAGATGACCTTCTCCGAGACACGGTCGCGATGCTCCGGGTCCCCTCGATCCAGAGCGATCCCGAGCCCAACGCCCCGTTTGGCGCAGCGAATCGCGAAGCGCTGGACCTGGCGTTGCGCATGAGCCAAGACTACGGTTTCGAGACCAAGGACATCGAGGGCTACTGCGGATATGCCGAGGTCGGCAGCGGAAAGCCGATGGTGATGTCGCTCGGCCACCTCGACGTGGTGCCGGTGGGCCCGGGCTGGAAGCACGAACCGTTCGGAGCCGAGATCGACGGCGCCTACGTTTATGCCCGCGGCGCGGTGGACGATAAGGGGCCGACGATGGCCTCGTTCTACGCCTTCCGAGCAATCAAGGAGTGCGTCCCGGATTTGGATGTCCGGTTGCGCATCGTGTTTGGCTGCAACGAGGAGTCAGGGTTTAAGTGCGTGGAGCGGTACGTCAAGACCGAAGAGATGCCGACGCTCGGCGTAGCGCCTGACTCGGGTTGGCCGCTCTATCATGCGGAAAAGGGAATCTGCAACTTTGTGGTCGCGATTCCGCTTGCGGCCCAGCCCGTCGCTGACTTCTACGTCACCGGTCTGAGCGGCGGCCAACGGCCGAACATCGTCATCGACCAGTTGGTCGCCAAAGTGAACGTGGGCGCAGGCATTCGAGCCGAGGTTGCCATGAAGGCGGCCGAGTATTGGGATCGCAACGTGACCTTCTCATGGAATGGTGACGAGCTTTCGATCGTGTCCGCAGGCAAAGCCGCGCACGGCGCGGCCCCGTTCCTTGGTGATTCGGCCGCAACCCGAGCATTCCGCGCGCTCGTTGCGTTGGCCCCGCTTGGTGCCGATCGCTTCTGGGAAACCGTCCTTGAGACGACCCAGACCAGCGGCGTCGGGCTCGGCATTCACGGCCGCGACGACGCGAGCGGCGACCTCACGAATAACCTCGGCATCGTGCGCACCCACGACGGCCGGTTTGAACTCACCTTCAACGTCCGGCGCCCGGTGACCTGGGCCGCCGATGAGGTTCCGACTCGCCTGCGTGCCCATGTGGCCACGCTGGATCTCCAGGCCGAGATCGCGAGTTTCGACGCGAGCGAGCCGCTCTACTTCCCGCTCGATCATCCGCTGGTGAAGACGATCGTGGACGTGTACGAGGCCGAGACCGGTGAGCGCAAGGCTCCCGGAGTGATGGGCGGCGGCACCTATGCTCGCGCCATCCCCAACACCGTCAGCATCGGCACGGGCTGGGAAGGCGATGGCCCCGCCCACGAGACCGACGAGCGCCTGAAGGTGGAGCACCTCTTTAAGATGAGCCGCATTTATGCCCACCTGTTCCTTCGGCTGATCGAGGAAGCCAAGAAGCTCGCATGATCCGAAAGTTGCTCATCGCGAATCGGGGCGAGATCGCCGTACGGGTGATCCGGGCGGCGCGGGAGATGGGCATCCGCACCGTCGCCGTTTACAGCGAAGCGGACGCCCACGCGATGCACGTTCGGCTGGCCGATGAGGCCGTCGACCTCGGCGAAAGTGAACCAGCGAAGAGCTACCTCGACATCGCCAAGGTGATTGGTGCGGCGAAGTCGACGGGGGCCGACGCCATCCACCCCGGTTACGGGTTTCTTTCGGAACGGGCCGAGTTCGCCGAGGCATGTCGCGATCAGGGCATCACGTTTGTGGGCCCGACTCCCGAAGCCATGCGCCGGCTCGGGGCCAAAATCGACGCCAAACAGGTTGCGGTCAGTGCCGGCGTTCCGGTGACGCCGGGGTTCTTCGAGCCGAACGCGACTGAGGACCAACTGGTCGAGGCCGCAATGCGGATCGGTCTGCCCGTGATGCTGAAGGCAAGCGCGGGGGGTGGCGGTCGAGGAATGCGGATCGTCCGTGAAGCCGATCAGCTGCGCGATGAACTGCGCATCGCCGCCGATGAGGCCTTGAAGGGGTTTGGCGACGGCGCGATGATGGTTGAGAAGCTGATCGAGCAGCCGCGGCACATCGAAGCCCAGATCCTCGCCGACCACCATGGCCAAGTCGCGATCCTGTTCGAGCGCGAATGCTCGCTTCAACGGCGTCATCAGAAGCTCGTGGAAGAAGCGCCCTCGCCCCTGTTTGCCAACCGCGAGTACGCCGACGTTTGGCCGCGGATGCGCGCTGCGGTCGAAGCGCTGGTGCGCGCTGCCGGCTATACCGGAGCGGGAACCGCCGAGTTCATGTTCGACGAGGCGAGCGGCGAGTTTTACTTCTTGGAAGTCAACGCCCGGCTCCAAGTGGAGCATCCCGTGACCGAGTTGGTGACCGGCGTGGACCTGGTTCACCAGCAGCTGAGGATCGCTTCCGGGCTGCCGCTTGAGGTGCCGGAGTGGGTTCTTGCCGGCGCACGCTCGGGGATCCATGGCCACGCGATCGAGGTCCGCATCGTCGCCGAAGATCCGGCGAACAACTTCCTTCCTTCGGTGGGTCGCATCCTCGCTTGGGCCGAGCCGAAAGCTCCGGGAGTCCGGGTGGATACAGGTTACGGGCCGGGAGCTGAGATCTCACGGTTTTACGACTCGCTCATCGCCAAGGTCATCGCCCACGCACCGACTCGTGCCGAGGCCATCCGCCGGCTCCGGGCGGCGTTGCTCGACTTCCACGTCCTCGGGGTGAAGACGAATGTGGCGTACCTGCTGGACATCCTGGATCACCCCGACTTTCAAGCCGGAAAGATGGACACCGGCTGGCTGGGCCGCGAGCTTCCGGAGTGGAAGCCGAGCGCCGAGATCCCTGCCGAACTGGGCCTCATCATTTCCGCCGCCCACGTCGAGACGAAAGGAGTCGCCGGGGCTTCGCGCCCGATGGGGGCCTGGGACGTCGCTGACGACTTTCGGGTGGCAAAGTCCTGAGCGAACGCTGGCTGACGAAGAGTGCGTTCATGGGCGCCTACCAGTGCGAGAAGCGCCACTGGCTGTCCGTCCATGAACCTGAGCGAGCGACCAAGCTGACCGAAGCCGAACTCGAGCGCATGGCGAAGGGAACCCATGTGACCGAACTGGCCCGCCAGCGGTGGCCAAACGGCGTGCTCATCGAAGGGAAGAACTCGGTTGAGGCCGTCGAGCTCACGCGTCAAGCACTCTCGGCCGGGGCTACGGTCATCTTCGAAGCGGCATTCCTCGTCGACGGGCTCTTCGCCCGGGTCGATGTGTTAGAGCGCATGGGCCGGCGGAACCGCTACCGAGTGATCGAGGTGAAGTCCAGTCTGGAGCTGAAACCGGAGAAGCACATTCCCGACATCACGTTTCAAGTTCACGTGGTGCAACTGTCGGGCTTGGACGTGGCCGATGCCGCGGTGCTTACGCTGAACCGGGAGTTTCGATGCGGCGGCGACTTGAAGGACTTGTTTGATGACGGCTGGGTAACCCGAGAAGGCCGAACGAAAGACCTGCGGCAGGTTTGGAAGCGAGTTCGCAAAGCCATGCCCGACGTGAAGAAAGCGATTGAGCGTGCCCGTGCCGTTGAAGCACGCCCAAGCTCGCCCGAAATCGAAGTAGGTCGGCAGTGCCGCACGCCAAACGAATGCCCCTACATCGCCTATTGCGAGGCCGGCCGGCACGTCTGGCATGTGTCGCGGCTGCCGAGGATCAAGAGACAGCAGGAAGCGGAACTTCGCGAGGCGGGTATCCACACGTTCGACGTGCTGCCCGAGTCCTTCGACTTGTCGCCCCTGCAACGTCGGTTCGTTCGCGCGGAGTGCGAGGGAGTTCCGTACGTCGGGGAGCGGCTGGCCGAGGTTCTCGAGGGGATCGCCTACCCGCTCGCCTTCATCGACTTCGAGGCGGTTCAACCTGGCCTCCCCGTCTTCAACGAGACGCAGCCGTACGAGCGGATCCCTTTCCAGTGGTCGGCGCATATCCTCGCTCATGCGGATGCCGATCCAACCCACCTCGAGTTCCTCGCCGACGCAGGCAGCGACCCGAGGTTCGGTTTTGTCCAAACGCTCCGAGAGGCCATCGCCGACGCGGCGACCGTCTGCTACTACTCCTCGTACGAGCCGGACACGATCCGGGGCCTCGCAGAGGCGGGGATTCCGCATGCTTTGCCCATGGTGGATCTCATGGCCGAGCGGGGCCTCGATCTCCTCGACGTCGTGCGCGACCACCTGTATCTGCCCGAGTTTCGTGGTCGGTTCAGCATCAAGACGGTGCTTCCAGCGCTCGCGCCTGGGTTCGGCTACTCAGACCTTCAGATTCAAGGTGGCGACCATGCGCAGCTGGTATTCGCCCGGATGATCCGTGGCGAGATCGAAGATGTTGAGGCGACGAGAACGGCGTTGCTCAACTACTGCCGCCGCGACACCGAGGCCATGGTTATCGTGTTCCGAGCGCTTCGACGTTTGGCAGGTCTAAACCGTGAGTGAGGCGTACCGCCCAAATGGGGGAACTCGCGGGACATTGCCGCCATTGCGAACGTAGAGACTCGTCAGAGCAGTCTGAACTTTGGTCAGACGTAACCGAGAAGGAGCCTCAAGAGCTCCAAGAGATGTGGGGGTAACGAATCGTTGCAGGTATCTGAAATCGCCGCGCTAGCCGGCACACTTGTCGATGAAGTAGAAAAGGCCATTGTCGGTAAGCGACATACGGTCGAGATGTCCGTGATCGCGTTGATCTGCAACGGCCATCTGTTGATCGAGGACATTCCCGGAGTCGGCAAGACGACGCTCGCCAAGGCGCTTGCGCGTGCCATCGGCGGCGAGTTCCGACGCCTCCAGTTCACGCCCGATCTCCTTCCCGCCGACATCACGGGCTCTTCGATTTTCAACCAGCAGACCCAGCGCTTCGAGTTCCGCGCGGGTCCGATCTTCGGCAACGTCGTCCTCGTCGACGAAATCAACCGTGCTACCCCGAAGACCCAGTCGTCGCTCCTCGAGGCGATGGAAGAGCGCCAAGTCACCTCTGACGGAGAAACGCGGCCGCTCCCCAGCCCCTTCTTCGTTATCGCTACCCAGAACTCGGTCGAAATGACGGGCACCTATCCGCTCCCCGAGGCCCAGCTCGACCGGTTCTTCATGCGGCTCTCGATGGGCTACCCCGGAAGGGATGAAGAGGTTCGGGTGTTGATGGATCAGCGGATCGCCCACCCGCTTGAGAGCGTACAGAACGTCATCACCCTGCCGCAGCTCGTCGAGATGCAGCACGCGGTGCGCGAAATCTTCGTTCACGAGGCCGTCCGCGAGTACCTGGTGGACGTCGTCCGTGCCACACGAGAAAGCAATCAGCTCATCATGGGCTCGTCGCCCCGCGGGTCGTTGTATTTGATGCGCGGTGCCCAAGCTATGGCGGCGATGCAAGGCCTCGACTACGTGCGGCCCGACGACGTCAAGGCGGTCGCGCCGGCGATCCTTGCCCACCGCGTGATCGCTCGGGCCGAGGTTCGGGTCCGCGGTTCGTCCTCCGAGCAGGTCATCGAGCGCATTCTCGAAGGCGTTCCGGCTCCGATTCCGGTGAGCTGAGAGAATCATGCGGATTGCCGCCTATTACGGAATCGCATTTCTCATCTTGGTGGTGGGTGCCCTGTTCATCGGCATCCGCTCTGTCGCTCGTGAGCAGCGCATGCGACGCGAGAATCCGAGCGCGCCGCGCCGGGGTTTGCGCAGCGTCGCGGGAGTTGCAGTCTCGACATCGGCGTTCTTTCTCGCGACCGTTGCGGTGATGCTCAACTCGCCGGGCTTGTTCTACATGAGCACAGCCCTGATCGCCACACTGGCCGCGTCGCGAGTTCAAGCATGGCTCGCGGTGCGCGGGCTGCAGTTTGAGCGCGTCGCCCCTGAGAAGGCGCAAGTCGGCGAGCTCGTTACGGTCGAGATGGTCGTATGGAGCGAACGACGCATTCGACGCCCGTTAGTGTCGGTAACCGACAACTTGCCGTCTCGGTTGGCGGTCGCCGAGCGCACGGCAAGCCTGCCGGTGGCCCCCGCGTATGACGTGCCTATCCGAACGCAGTATCGCTTCCGCCCTCTGCGTCGCGGACGGTTCAAGTGGAGCTCGGTTACCGTTCATGGAACTGACGCGCTCGGCCTGGTGACCATGACGAAGAACTACGACGTGTCGCCTACCGAGATGTTGGTCGTGCCAACCCCCATCCCCCTCGAACTCGACCTTCCGTCGGCATCGGGCTGGGGTTCCGCCGAGACGGAAATGGGTCAGGCGCGCGGTGCCGGTATCGAGCCCCGCGGCGTCCGCGAGTACGTTCCCGGCGATTCGATCCGCTACATCCACTGGCGCTCGAGCGCCCGGGCCGGCCAACTCCTGGTGAAGGAGTTTGAGACGGGGTCCCACGCGGCGGTTGGGTTTGTGATTCAACGATCGGCGGGCACCGACCACGGCATCGGCGGGAATACCACCCTCGAGCGCATGTGCAGCAACACTGCCTATCTCACCGAGCGGATGCTGCGAAATGGGGCCCAGGTGCTGTTCCCGACGCTTGAGGAGGGCCATCGCCCCAGCGCTTCGCCTCACGAGCGGCAGCAGGAGGTTCTTGCAACCTTGGCGGGCATCGAGCCAGACGGACACGAGAGCGTGGGCGAAGAGCTCGCGCGTGCTATCACGAAGCTCGCGCAAGGCTCGATGGTCTATGTCTTGATCTCGACCGCGGATCCGAAGTTGCCCGGTGTCGTGCGGGAAGCGGTGGGCCGTGGCCTCCGAGTTTTGGTCCTAGGTTACGACCCTCAGGACTACGTGCCTTCGAAGAAGCATGCTCGCCTGCCTGCCCTCACTGAGGAGTACCTGGGCGAACTCTCGACCATGGGCGCAACGGTCGTCAGCGTCCCGTACACCGCTATCTAACTCATGAAGAACTTCCGCAAAGACGTATTCCGCTTAGGGTGGCTCGATTTCAGCCTCTCGGCGCTTGCGTCGTGCTTGGCGGTGTTCAGTGTTGGCATGGGTTTGCGCCAGGTCGACGTGGCGTGGTTTCTCATCGCCTTCATTCTCGTAGGCACGTTCATTAGCTTTCTGATCACGCGCGTGTTGCCCGAACGGTTCGCTTGGGTTAGCGGGATGGTGTACTCGGTAGTCGCCATCTTGTGCGTCTTCTACGTGCAGCCGCTGAACGCGATGCTGCCCATGGGCGGATTCCCCGCCCAGCTGGTGATTGCCGCTGCCCTAGCCTGGATGATCGCGATCGGCAGCTTTCTCACGTGGCGGGATTCTACGATCGTCTTTCAGGCGGTCCCCTGCATCGCGCTCTTCGGCTTGGTCGGTGCGTGGGATACCTACGACGCAGCTCCGTTTGCCTTCTTTGGGTTCTTGCTTTGCTTCGCGACGCTGTTTGCCCGTGCCCATGGCCGTGTGATGATGGTTCAGGCGCAGGAGTCGGGCTACACCCCGGCCGGGGGCACGAGCATCCTGGCCGCCGCCGCCGATGTGGCGGCTTCGCTCTACGAATCGCTCAAGCAAGGTCCTTGGCGTTGGATGGCGGGACCCGAGTGGGCTCTCGGATCCGCCGCCGTGATCATCCTCCTCAGCGTTCTCGGCGCACCGGTCTTTCAGAGCTCTGTTCAAGGCGTGGCCGGCCTCGTCCGCCTCAATGTTCCGCAGGCGACGCCCACCCTCACGCCAGCAAGCAACCCCTTCACCGCCAGTGCTTCGGGCAACGTGAACGTAGGTCAGGGCCCGCGCAACAACCTGCAGAAGAAGCCGGTGTTCACGGTTGCGACGAGCGACCAGCGTCCACGCTATCTGCGCCAGCGCACGTACGATGAGTACACCGGCCGGGGATGGCGGCAAGTGGATGAGTTTGCGAGCCGCGCGGTGATGTCGGCGGCGATCCAAGACCTGACGAGCTTCATGAACCGGTCGCGGCTTCAGATCGAGCCCTACGAGAAGGTCGGGTTCGAGGTCAGATTCATCGAGGGCTTCCAAGAGTTCGTGCCGATTCCCGGCGACATCGAGTTCCTCAACGACAGCTTCAACTTCATGCGCTTGCAGGATGGCGGAATCCGGATTGTTCAGCAGGGCAACCGAACCAACGTGGTGAGCGGCGTCGTGCGTGTTCCCCCGTTCGGAGCGCCGGCCGGAGCGGTCGTCAAAGGCGATATGGAGCGGTACGCCCGCGAAGGGGGCAACCGAGCCACCGATCGCGTTCGAGCGCTCACCTTAGAAGTCATCGCAAACGCCTCTACAGACTACGACAAGGTCCAGGCGATCAAGCAGGCGGTGGCCTCGCGGATCACCTACGACCTCACCGCGGCTGGAGTGCCGTCCGGGAGCGACCCCGTCGATTGGGCCCTCTTCGAGGGGCGCAAGGGTTACTGCGATCTGTTCGCGACGTCGGTCGTCGTGATGAGCCGCATCGCCGGATTGCCCGCCCGTTATGTGACCGGCTACTACCCCGCGCTCGGCATCAAGGACAAGCAGAAGCGGTGGGTGTTGCACCAGAGCGAAGCGCACGCCTGGGCCGAGGTGTACTTTGAGGGCCAGGGTTGGGTTCCCGTCGATGCGACGGAGGGTGCGCAAGGAGTTGGCACGCCGAACGCCGAGGAGAGCCTGCTCGAGAAGGAGTGGGTTCGCGTTGGACTGATCATCCTGGGTGGATTGGCCATCGTGATGACTCCCGTGACCGTGAACTACATCGTGCGCAAGCGCCGTCCGTCGAAGGATCCGCTGCGGTCCGCGGTAGGGAAGCACTACGCCATCTTCGTATCGGCCATGGAGCACCGATCGGGCAAACCCAAGCGGCCCAGTCAAACGCCGACGGAGTATCTCGAAACCATCGCCGAACATCTCGGCGAGGAAGTCGGCGACGCCCGGACGCTCAATGACCAGTACGTGGCGGCGCTGTACGGAGCGGTGCAAGTGCCACCTGAATCGTTGGCGGCGCTCCAGACGAGCACTCAAGATTTGCGCCGCCGCTTGCGGCATCGAAGGTAGGCTTCGGGCGTGAAGTTCGATATCTCGCGGGCGTTGTCCCATCAGATCGTGATGCTCGGTGGCGAGGAGGACTCCCTCCGCCTATCCGCCCTGAGCGAACTGATCGCCGCGGGATCGGGGGGCGACGACTTCGACATCGAGTATTTTTCGGGCGACAACTCGACGCCTGCTCACTGGCTTGCCTCGTGTGGTACGTCCCCGTTCCTCAGTCCGCGGCGTATCGCGGTCGTTCGGCACTTGCTCAAGAGCGACAACGCCAAGGACCTCGCCTCCGCGAAGCTGCCGGAGACCTCACTCCTCATCCTCGTTGCCGACGAGGAGTACTCGGCTACCGACGATCGCAAGTTCGTTCCTCGCGCCGCAGCGTGGCAGAAGGCGGTCGAGAAAGTGGGCGTTGTCTACAAATTCACCATCGACCCGAAGGCGTTCGACGGCTACCTGCAGCAGGCCGCCGCGGAATCCGGCAAGCGGCTCACCCCGGCGGCGATGGAAGCGTTCAAGGAGATGACATCGCTTAACTTGAGCCATGCCCTGAGCGAACTGGAGAAGGTGGTGATCTATGTGGGAGAAGCCCCTCAGATCACGGATCAGGATGTCCGAGAACTGGTCGTGCCGTCGCGTGAGTACAACGTGTTCGGCCTCATCGATTCGATCATGCAGGGTAAGGCCGGAGCGGCACTGGACCAGCTTCGAGTGCTGGTCGGCAACGGGGCCAAGCTCGAGGGATCGGCGATGCGCGATGTGTTTCCGAATCTCACCCGCCAGCTGCGGCTTATCTGGCAGGCTCGGGCCTTGATCGAGGGGCGTGGAACGCTCACCTCGATCCCGAAAAGCGTCTCCGACCAGTTTCCCAGCCACCAGAGCCTGCTCTCCCAGAAGGACTATCCGCAGCGACTCGCCATGCGAGCCGCGGAGAAGCTGTCCTTCGACCAGATCGGCCAGTGTCTGGAGGTTCTGGTGACGACGGAGTCGCGGATCAAAGGTCTGGAGCCGTCGTTCTCCACGCGAGATGCCCTGGAGATGATGGTGCTGGAGCTGGTCGCCGCAGTGAAGCCGCGGGCTCACGTGCACTAGTCACGAGGTTGGGGAGCCCACGACGCGCACGAGGCGCCGTACCGCGCTAGGGCCGCTACCAGTTCCAGCGTAGTCCGGCGCGCAGGGTCGAATAGGCGCTCGTGTCCCACGGCAAGGGCCGCTGCGGCGGGAAGGTCTTGCCCGTCTTCTTGATCCGGTCCTCCATCCGCTTGATCCGGTTGTTGTCGTCCGGGTGGCTGCTGAGAATCTCCGGCGGCTTGCCCCCCTTCGCGGCATCCTTGAGGATCTGGAAGATCTCCACCATGCCGCGCGGGTTGTAGCCCGCGGAGATCATCATGTCCATGCCCTGGTCGTCGGCCTGGGTCTCGTGGCCGCGGGAGTACTTGAGATCATACAGACCGTCCACGAGCCCGGCCAAGTCGGCCGTGGTTCGGTTCGCTCTCGCCAGAATCAGAATCAGCGTCAGACCCAGTTGCCGCTTCTGGCTGTCGGCGTACTGGTAGGCCCAGTGCTCACGGCGAACGTGGACTAACTCGTGCGCGACAACCGCCGCCAACTGGTCCTCGGTCTTCATCCGATTCAGCAATCCCGTGAAGAAGAACACCGGCCCGCCCGGGAACGCGAAAGCGTTCACTTCTTTGCTGTCGATGACGTCGAAGCTGTACTCCCAGGGCTCTTTGCGGTCGTCCACCGTGGCCAAGACCTTCGCTCCAACCGAGCGGAGCAACCTCACCCGCGCATCGCTTGCCGGAAGCACCTTGTACTTTTGGCGGACCTGCTGAGCGGCTTGCTTGCCGAGCTTCACCTGTTCAGCCTTGCTGGGCTTGAAGGCGTCGGCGGAAACCGTGCCGGCCAACGCGAGGCTGAGCGCAACCGTCGTGAGCCTTGTCATAGTTACTTAGACGTCGGTTTGGGGGATGGGGGTTGCTTCTTGGCCTTCTCTTGGCGTTTCAAGAAGCTGTCCCAACGCCGGAGCATGTCCGGTACCGTAACAAACGAGTACCCCTTCTTCTTGAGTTCGTCGAGGATGGTTGGCAGGGCCTTGATGGTGGTGTTCGCCTTGCCCGGACCATCGTGGAGCAGAACGATGTCGCCCGGTTTGGCCCCGCCGATCACCTGTTCGGCAATCGACTTCGCGGTCGCCTTCGAGGTGGCATCGGCTCCCGTCTTGTTCCACAGGATCACCCCGTACCGATCTTGGCGGGCCACCTTCGAGGTGCGGTTGTCGAGGATGCCGTAGGGCGGACGGTACACCGAGGGCCACTGCAAGGTGGCGTTGTAGATCGCCCGCGCCGTCTTCCAAATCTCGGGTCCGGCCTCTTTTTCGGTGGGAGCCGCCTTGTGCGACCACGAGTGGCTCCCGATCACGTGACCGCGCATCGCCATGTCGTTCAAGAGCTGCTTGTGGGTTTTGGCCATTGTGCCGATCACGAAGAAGGTCGTCTTGCCGTCCACACGGTCGAACTGACGGAGGACCTGTGGCGTGTTTTGCGGGTGGGGGCCGTCATCAAACGTCAGTGCGATGACTTTCTCGCTGAATCCCTTGGGCTTGTTGATCACGTTCTTGCCCCGGTACCGCTTGGGGATCGACTGGTCGGCGAGTCCCGGTTTGCGTGCATCGGCTGTGCCGGTCGCGCCAGAGAACACCCCCGCCACTAACATAGAACTCAACGCAATCCAACTCATGAAGCGTCTATTAGACCTGATTCTGAGCATGCTCGGCGTGGAATCCTAGTACATATACGGGGTTGCAACGTAATATAACGTAATATGTTGGTATTTCATGGAGCTTGACTTATACTGGGCTAGAAGGTATGAAATGGCAACACAAAATCGTCATGTCGTCGCTCTGCATGATCACTGCGGTCGGCATTGTCGTGCGGGAGCCCCTGGTAGCTTCAGAGATAAGGCACTGGAGGGGGCAGCCGACAAGGGCTTCGGATATGGGCGAC
>JANJUB010000194.1 GCA_024710805.1 Fimbriimonadaceae bacterium
CGATTGTGATACAGCCCGAACGAGTCCGGAAAGTCGATGCCGAGCAGACCGTCAAGTTGGTCACAGCTTTCGAAAGGAAGGTGCTTGAAGTACCCGAGGTTTTGACGGTCTTTTCAAGGAGTGGCACGCCCGAGGTGGCGACAGACCCAATGCCGCTAAGTCTGACGGACAGTTTCATCATGCTCAAGCCGCGCGACCAGTGGCGAAGGGGTCTGACCAAGGAGGGGCTTGTCGAAGAGCTTGAAGCCAAGGTCGCCGAGGTTCCGGGCCAAGGCTACAACTTCTCGCAACCCATTCAGATGCGCTTCTCCGAGTTGGTATCTGGAGTCAAGGCCGACGTCGGCATCAAGGTATTCGGTGAAGACCTCAAGGAGCTGAAATCCAAAGCGGATGAGATTGCTGCGGTCATGCGGGACCTTCCAGGTGCGCAGGATGTCGAAGTCGAGCAGGTCGATGAGGTACCGGTTCTTCAAATCGACATTGACCGCGACGCGATTTCCCGACTAGGCATCAATATTGATGAAATTCAGGAACTAGTCGCGACAGCGCTCGGTGGCGAGCCCGTTGGGCAAATTATCGAGGGAGACAAGCGATTTGCTCTAACGGTGACGATGCCCAATGAACTTCGGAACGACATCGACGCTATTAAAGGCATGCTCGTGGAAACTCCGGATGGGGGAGGCGTCCCCCTAAGCTCGGTCGCGCACATCGACAACGTGCCCGCTCCGGCTCAGATTTCCCGAGAGATGGGTAAACGACGGGTCGTCGTCCAACTCAACGTGAGAGGGACCGACCTGGGCACGTTCGTTGCCAAGGCGCAACTGGCAATCAAAGAAAGGGTCAAACTCAAGGAGGGTTACTACATCACGTGGGGCGGCCAGTTTGAGAACCTGCAGCAGGCTTCTCAGCGACTGACTCTCGTTGTGCCGGTTGCCCTTGCGTTGATTTTCATTCTTCTCTTCTCAACATTTGGGTCGCTCAAGCAGGCGATTCTCATCTTCACCGGCGTCCCCCTCGCAATCACTGGGGGCATCTTGGCGCTTGCCATGCGGAGCTTGCCATTCAGCATCACAGCAGGCATAGGCTTCATAGCATTGTCTGGCGTGGCAGTGATGAACGGCGTCGTCATGGTCTCGGCAATCAACCGACTGCGCACCGAGGGGCGGACGGTTGCTGATGCCGTTCGAGAGGGCGCGACCGAACGCCTACGCCCTGTTCTGATGACCGCTCTTGTCGCCGCGCTTGGGTTCATTCCAATGGCCCTCAACACAGGCATTGGCGCTGAAGTGCAACGACCGCTGGCCACTGTGGTTATTGGCGGAATTGCTTCAGCAACGTTGCTCACGCTGGTCGTTCTTCCCGCTCTCTATGCCATGTTTGAAAAAGATGCCGATGTCGAGGAGGAGCTTTGAAGTCGGTCTTCCGCATCGAGGCCATGGACTGTTCTGCTGAGGAGCAAGTCCTCAGAAAGAGGTTCAGCAAAGTCAGCGAGGTCTCCTCGTTGACTTTCGACCTCGTGAACCGGCAGTTGACGGTGGACCACGAGTTCGTTTCCGATGAGCCCATCCGCCAGATATTGGCGGAAGTCGGAATGCCCGCGGCGGCCGATTGCGAGGTTGGGTGCACACCTGAACCCAGACCTGCTTCCAAAGCCGACCTGCTTCTGGGGTTGGCCCTTGGTGTCGCGATTGCTGCAGAGCTATTGGCCGTCTACACGGGGAACGAGCGTTCGTTCCCCGTCGCGGCACTGGCGGTCTTGGCAATCGTAATGGGAGGAGTGCAGACCTTCAAGAAGGGTCTCGTCGCAGTTCGAACATTCGCGCTCAACATCAATTTCCTGATGTGCTTGGCCGTGATAGGAGCCTTTATTATCGGCTCCTACCCTGAGGCCGCGATGGTGACCGTGCTGTTCGCGATTGCCGAACGCATTGAGTCGTTTGCGCTCGACAAGGCGAGGGACGCCGTGCGCTCGCTAATGAGCCTAGCGCCCGACAACGCTCTTGTCTACCGTGGCGGCACGTGGGTTGAGGCCACAGCATCAAGCGTCGAAATTGGCGAAGTTGTACGAGTCCGGCCGGGTGACCGAATACCGCTCGACGGGACTGTGGTTGGAGGGTTAAGCAGTGTCAACCAGGCTCCAATTACGGGGGAGAGCATCCCCGTGGATAAGGTTGTTGGTTCGTCCCTCTTCGCTGGCACCATCAACGAGGAAGGTGTACTTGAGTTCGAGGTCACTAGCGCCAAGGGGCATACAACTCTCGACAGAATTATCAAGACCGTTCAGGAGGCTCAAGGGTCTCGGGCCACATCACAGCGGTTCATCGACTCATTTGCCCGTGTATACACGCCGGTGGTAGTTTGCCTAGCCCTGCTTGTGGCGATTGTTCCAAGCATTGTCTTCGGTCAGCCGTTCGTGCCTTGGCTTTATAAGTCGCTGGTCCTGCTTGTCATCGCGTGCCCGTGCGCCCTGGTCATCTCAACTCCGGTCACTGTCGTTAGTGGGCTTGCAGCGGCAGCCAAACTCGGAATCCTCGTGAAGGGCGGTGCTCACCTTGAGTCGGGCAAGCACCTAACTGCCATCGCATTGGACAAGACTGGCACACTCACCTTTGGCAAACCAAGGGTCGAGGCCATGGTTCAGCTTCACGGCTTTGACGAGAAGCTGGCTAAACAGGTTGCAGCCAGTCTGGACCACCTTAGTGCGCACCCGGTTGCCAAGGCTATCGTCGAACACTGGGACGGAACGCTACTCGCTGTCGACTCATTTGAGTCTTTGCCCGGCCGCGGTGTGAAGGGCATCGTCGACCGCGAGCCTTTCATCCTCGGCAACCATCGTCTGATTGAGGAGAGTGGCGTCTGCTGCGACCATGTACATGACGCTCTGCTCGATTTTGAGAAGAACGGCATGTCAGTCGTTATCCTAGCTACCGCCAAGGAGGCAGTCGCGGTCTTTGCCGTTGCTGACGCAGTTAGGCCGGAGAGTGTCGAAGCCGTTCAGGAACTTCACGCTATGGGTCTCAAGGTGGTGATGCTTACCGGAGACAACCTAGCAACGGCCAATGCCATCGGTGCGAAAGTTGGGATTGACCAGGTCCAGGCTGAAATGCTCCCCGAAGCCAAGCTGACGGCTATCGAGGAGTTGATATCGCAGGGCGACAAAGTTGGCATGGTTGGCGATGGCGTGAACGATGCACCAGCGTTGGCGAAGTCGACGGTTGGATTCGCCATGGGCGCAGCAGGCACCGACACCGCTATCGAAACCGCTGACGTTGCCCTTATGGACGACGACCTCCGAAAGATTCCAACCTACATTCTGCTCAGCAGAAGAACCGCGACCATCTTGGCGCAAAACATTGCCTTTGCGCTCGGCATCAAAGTCGTCTTCTTTGCCTTGGCTCTGGTGGGAGTTGCCACGTTGTGGATGGCTGTGTTTGCAGATATGGGCGCAAGCTTGCTAGTAGTCTTCAACGGCCTCCGAATGCTAAGAACGCCCGTCAGACACAGAGATACTTAGATTGGGCATTCTCCATCAACGAAGCCAGCCAAAGAACTTCGGCTTGAAGTCCGAGGATAGTCAACCGAGTTCGTTGCGTCCATACAGCAAGCTGTTCAGCCGAGCGAGCTACTTGTCGTGGAGGTCAAATTGATGGATGGACGACCGGTGGTGAGCAAGACATCCTGGACTCTGATTGGCCCAGGTTGTCTTCACTCAACGTCGTCGAGAAGCATGTCCGCTAGGTTCGTCTCCTCGGGCGAGTCCGACATGCGTGCGCTCGCCGCCCGCTGCGCAAGTCCTTCTTCAAGCTTCGAACCGATGCGGTCACTGATTGCATCCGTGGTCGACTTGCGCGTCCGGGTGTAGATGCCAAGTGTTTGCTCGACACGCGAATGGCCGAGAGTCTTGGCAACTGCTTTCGGGTCAAAGCCGGCCTCGATGCTGTTGGTCGCGGCCGTTGCGCGCCAATCATGTGGTGTGCTTGGATGTAGGTTCAGCTTCTTGCGAAGCTTGTGATAGGCCGTTCGGAACGCATTGTACGACCACATCCCGCCAGTCTGATTTGGACAAACGAAGAGCTTGTCTTCAGACTCTTTGGCCTGGGTTCGGACTCTAACTGGTATTGCCGAGTCCTTGGCCGCTTGAATACAGGTCAGGTGAAACTGATGGAGCTTGACCTTGCGAGTCGACGAGAACCGCTTTGTGGGTCCTAGGCCAAGTTCGCTCTTAACCTTCGATAAGCCTTGGTCCTTCTTGGCGACCCGTATCTGTTGATGCCGCACGTGCAGGATGTCCCCATCAACTTCATCCCAGGTTGCGCCAAGAACCTCGTCAATGCGGAGTCCAAGGGTCAGCAAGGCCAGTGCGGCTCGCATCGACGGCGACTTGGCTTCTGCAATCATCGACGTCATGTATTCATCCGACAGGGCCTCTCGCTCTCGATAAACACGCTGAACTTGGTCGAGGTCGCTGACGTGGTTGCGAGACATCCAGCCTCGTCTCACTGCTCGCTTGAAAGTCCGGGAGAGCAGCGTCCTCATGACACCCTCCGAACTGGCTGAATAGTCCTTGCGAAACTTGGCAAGGAACACCTCTACGTCTTCGTAGGCGACCTCGTCCAGCCTCACATTTCCAAGTAACCGGGCACGCTCTGGCAGCCAGTTCAGACTTGTGTTGACGTCGTAGGTTGGGTCAAGCAGGAACTGAGCGACCTCTTTGTATCGCTTGATTGACTGCTCCCGGATGCTGTCAAGGTCGAGGCATTCAAGGGCGAACTCATAAACCGTCCTGACTCGCTCTCTTTCTGAGGCGAACTCCGGCTCACACTCAATGTCCGGCACAGCAGACGCTGCAAACCGAGCGTTCGCGAAGGCCTCCTTTTCCGACTTCCCGTGACCGTAGAACTTCTTGCCTTCGGCCCCGTATACGTAGGCTTCATAGTAGGTTCGGATAGAGCCATCCTTTCGCTTAGCAGTTCGCTTCTTCGAGCTCCCCGTACCGTAGGCTTTCATGGCAGCTTTGGTTTTACCCCGAGATTTACCCCAAGATTTGGCGCATCTCCTTAGATTCGGAGAACCTAGCTACAACCTACCCAGATGCATCAATCAGGTTCAAATGGAGAAGATTGTTACGAATCTCATCATCTCCACCATCTATCAGATTCGAAAGCCCCTCATCGGGGCTTTTTTGCTGCCTGATGGGGCATGCCTTGGTGGAAGCCATGCCCACGCCAGTCTCAGGTCTCATCGAATCTGAGCGAGTTGCTCATAGAGCATCCAGCGCTTTGCGATGTGCTCTTCGGCTTGCTCCATCAGTTCGTCGGCGTGACCCGGGTTGGTTTGCCGCAGCATCCGATAGCGAAGCTCGTTCTGCGTGTACTCCGCGAAGTCGCAAGTTGCTCGCTGAGAGTCGAGTTGGAAGGGCGGTTCGCCGAGCTCGCGGAGCTGAGGGTTGTAACGCAGGAGCGGCCAGTAGCCCGAGTGAACGGCACGGTGCTGCTGCTTGAGGCCCTGCTCCATATCGATGCCATGGGCAATGCAGTGGCTGTAGGCGATGACGAGCGAGGTGCCGGGGTAGGCATCAGCCTCGCGAAAGGCCTGCAGCGTTTGCTGGGCACTGGCTCCCATCGCGATCCTGGCGACGTAGACGTTGCCGTAGGAGATCGCCTGCAGGGCGATATCCTTCTTGCCGACCATCTTGCCGCCGGTCGCGAACTTGGCGACCGCAGCGAGCGGCGTCGCCTTGGAGGCTTGTCCACCCGTGTTCGAGTAGACCTCGGTGTCCATGACGAGGATGTTCACATTTCGGCCCGAGGCCAGCACATGATCGAGGCCACCCGAGCCGATATCGTACGCCCAGCCATCGCCGCCGACGATCCACACGCTTCGGTGCGTGAGGTGGTCGGCGATGGAAAGCAGGCGCTGGGCCTTGGGCGAGTCCATCTGCTTGAGCCGCTCGATGAGCTCGGCGACCCGCACGCGTTGCTTGCGAACATCGCTTTCCAGAACCTGCGGCTGCTTGACGAGACTCTGCACCAGTTCCGAGCCGAGTTCCGGTTCCAGCTCCGCCAATAACGACTGCGCTTCACTCAAGTGGCGGTCGGCCGCCAGTCGCATCCCGAGGCCAAACTCGGCATTGTCCTCGAACAGTGAGTTGGCCCACGCTGGTCCGCGCCCTTCGCTGTTCATGGCCCAAGGTGTCGTCGGGAGGTTGCCCCCGTAAATCGAGGAACAACCCGTGGCGTTGGCGACGATCATGCGATCGCCAAAGAGCTGCGATAGCAGCTTGAGATACGGCGTCTCGCCGCACCCCGCACAGGCCCCCGAGAACTCGAAGGTCGGCTCAAGGAACTGGGTGCCGCGAACCGTCGAGAAGTCGACGGCGGCCCGATCGTTGACGGGCAACGCTTCGAAGAACGCCATGCTCGTCTTCGCGGCTTCGGAGCCCTCCTCCTTAGGCGCCATGTTGATCGCCCGCCGCTTTGCAGCGTCGGGATGGTTCACCGGACACACCTGCACGCAGAGACCGCAACCGGTGCAGTCTTCGTCATAGATCTGCAGCAGGTATCGCGTCTCGGGGAATCCTCGAGCATCGATTGGAGCCGAAGGCATCTCGGCATTCGCGCCTTCAAGGTGTGAGGCGTGGAAGAGCTTGGCGCGGATCGCCGAGTGCGGACACACGAAGCTGCAGTTCCCGCACTGCACGCACGCGTCCGGATCCCAAATCGGGATCGTTTCCGCGATGTTGCGCTTCTCCCAGCGCGACGTCGCGCTCGGGAACGTACCGTCGATCGGCATCGCGCTGACGGGCACCCGGTCTCCATCCCCGGCCATCAAGCGCCCGACGAAGTCGCGAACCCTCTCTGGAGCGTTCGGCGCAACAATCGGTGCCATTTCGACGGTGCTCGTCGCCGCATCGGGGATCGCGACCTCATAGAGATGGGCGAGCGTATGGTCGACCGCACGCCAGTTGCGCTGCACAATTTCGCGCCCCTTCCGACCGTACGTCTTCTCGATCGACTTCTTGATCTTCTCCACCGCTTCGTCGCGAGGCATGACGCCGGAGATTCCGAAGAAGCACGTCTGCATGATCGTGTTCGTGTGCGATCCCATGTCCGTCTCTCGGGCAACCCGATTGGCATCGATGACGAACAGCCGCAAACGCTTCTCGATGATCGTCTCCTGGACCGAGCGCGGCAGCAAGTCCCAAACGGTATCGGGCCCATGCGGACAGTTGAGGAGGAACGTCGCGCCGGGAGCGGCAAGGGACAACACGTCGAACTTCTGAACGAGGCCGAAGTGGTGGCACGCCACGAAGTGGGCGTCCTGAATCAGATAGGCAGAACGGATCGGCCGCTTTCCGAATCGCACGTGCGAAACCGTCCGCGATCCGGATTTCTTCGAGTCGTAAACGAAGTAGCCCTGAGCGAAGAACCGCGGATCCTCTCCGATGATCTTGATCGTGTTCTTGTTGGCGCCGACCGTTCCATCGGAGCCAATGCCATGAAACACGGCCCGGAACACATCCGCGTCTTCGGTCGTGAAGCTCGGGTCGAAGTCGATGCTCAGGTGCGTGACATCATCGTCGATACCGACCGTGAAGTGATTCTTGGGTTCGGGCTTCTCGAGTTCGTCGAACACCGCCTTGACCATCGCCGGCGTGAACTCCTTCGAGGAGAGTCCGTACCTGCCATTGATCACCCTCGGTGCGTCGCCGGAGGCTCGGCTCAGCGTGAGCACCACGTCTGAGTAGAGCGGCTCGCCCAAGGAGCCGGGTTCCTTAGTTCGGTCCAATACGGCAATGGACTTCGCGGTTTTGGGCAGGCATTCGAGGAAGCGTTTGGAGTCGAAGGGTCGGTAAAGCCGAACTTGCACCAGACCGACTTTGTCTCCTCGGGCACTCAGGTGATCGACGGTTTCCTTGACCGTCTCGACACCCGACCCCATCAGCACGATGATGCGCTCCGCGTCCTGCGGGCCGAAGTATTCGAAGATCGAGTATTGCCTTCCGGTAAGAGCGGCGAAGCGATCGAGGGTCGCCTCGACGATGTCGGGGCACGCAAGATAGAACGAATTCGACGCCTCTCGAGATTGGAAGTACGTGTCTGGGTTGCTGGCGGTCCCTCGCACGGAGGGGTGATCCGGGTTCAATCCCCGCCTCCGATGAGCCAGGATGTCTTCTTCGCTGAGCAGCGCCCGCATGTGGTCGTCGTCGATCAACTCGAGCTTGCTGACTTCGTGCGATGTGCGGAATCCGTCGAAGAAGTGCAGGAACGGGATGCGCGACGCCAGGGTTGCCGCCTGAGCGACCAGCGCCATGTCGTGCGCTTCTTGAACCGATGCTGACGCCAACAAGGCAAATCCCGTTTGGCGTATTGCCATGACATCCTGATGGTCGCCGAAGATCGAGAGCGAGTTCGTGGCAATGGAACGAGCAGCGACGTGGAAGACCGTCGGGGTGAGCTCGCCAGCGATCTTGAACATGTTCGGGATCATCAGGAGCAGACCCTGGGATGCGGTGAAGGTCGTGGTCAGCGCTCCGGCTTGAAGGGAGCCGTGGAGCGCACCCGCAGCGCCGCCTTCGCTCTGCATTTCGATGACGTCTGGCACGACACCCCACAGGTTCGTCAACCCTTCGCTCGCCCACTGATCCGCCCATTCCGCCATCGTGGAAGAAGGGGTGATTGGATAGATCGCGCAGACTTCGTTGCACCGATAGGCGACGTAGGCGACGGCCTCGTTGCCATCCATTGTCGCGGTTTGGGGCTGGTTCACAGCAGGGCTCGACTGATCTTCGCGGACACTCGTGGTGGTCATAGCGTCGCCTCGCCAACGGGCTCGGGAACGAGGGAGATCGCGTGAACCGGGCATTGGTCGAAGCACGTTCCGCAACCCGTGCACAGGTCGAAGTTGACCTTGTATCCCAATCCTGGGCCAAGCTTGACGATGGCGTCTTCAGGACACGCACCGTAGCATCCGTCACACTCGAAGCAGTTCCCGCACGAGAAGCACCGGCGAGCCTCGAACTGGGCATCTTGCGATTCCAGGCCCTTCGTCACTTCCCCGAACGTCCCTGTGCGCTCATCGAGGGGAAGCCGGTCCTGAGCTCGTGCCGCCGCATCGGCGAAGAACCACAGGCGCAATTTCTCAAGCGTGGCGATGTCCTTGCTCGCTTTAGGCTCGACTGCCTCGTTGCGCAGATACGCGTCGATGTTGCGGGCGGCCTTCTTGCCGTGGCCGACGGCCACGGTTACCGTGCGCTCTGAAGGCGCCATGTCGCCGCCTGCGAAGACCCCGGGGCGGCCCGTCATCATGGTGTCATCCACAACCACGACGCCGTCAGGTTGGAAGGCAATGTCCTCCATCTGTCGCAGGAACGTCGTGTCCGTGTCTTGGCCGAGGGCAAGGATCAAGTCGTCCGCTTCCAACGTCTCGATTTCCCCGGTCGGCTGAGGGCGGCCGTTTTTATCCAGGGCCATGACTTCGATCTCGACGGTTCCTTCTCCAACGGATTTGATCGTTCGAAGCCAATGGATCTTGATGCCTTCTTCGACGGCTTCGTCCGCCTCAAAGGCGTGAGCGGGCATGTGATCCTTGTCTCGACGGTAGATGATGAGGGGCTCGACTCCCAACCGGCGAGCGACCCGCGCCGCATCCATCGCCGTGTTGCCTCCGCCGTAGACGGCGACCCGCCGACCGAGGCGTGGCTGCTCGCCCATCTCGACACTCTTGAGGAAGCTGACGGCATCGAGAACCTTGCCCGCGTCTCGGGCGGGGATGTCCGTCTTCTTGCCGAGGTGGGCACCGACGGCGACGAATGCCGCGTCGAAGCGACCTGCCGTCATCTCCGCACGGAGGTCTTCGACCTTGTGGTTGAAGACGATGTCGACACCCAAGTCCTGGATGCGCGCGATCTCGGCATCCAGGATATTGCGCGGCAGTCGATAGGCCGGAATGCCGAAGTGCATCATGCCACCCGCCATCGGCCCCGCCTCAAGGATCACCACTTTGTGACCCCGTCGCGCCAGTTGGTAGGCGCAGGAAAGACCCGCGGGCCCTGCCCCCACGACGAGGACGCGTTTCCCGGAGTCCGTTTGGGGGGTAGGGAAGCGCCACCCCTCCTGGATCGCAAGGTCGCCGAGATAACGCTCGACCGCGTGGATGCTGACCGGGCTCTCCATTTGGCCTCGGTTGCAGCTGGTTTCGCAAGGGTGATAACAGACGCGCCCGTGAACGGCGGGCATAGGATTGTCCTGAACGAGGATCTCCCAAGCTCCCCGATCATCGCCTTCGACGATCTTGGCAAGCCACCCTTGGATGTTCTCTCCTGCCGGGCATGCCGCATTGCAGGGCGGCATCAGGTCAAGGTAGATCGGACGCCTAGAACGAATCGCGCCCGTTGCGCGATGCTGAGTCAGGTCCGGCGGCAAGGTCAAGTCACGGCGCTCTTTGCTCAAAGGAAACTCCATTGAGGAACGCGCGCGGAATCCGTCAGTCTCGAGGGTGGGTCATTTCAAACTCGCGTTCACAGCGTTCGATCCGGTGAGCTACCTCTCGATCGGACAGGACACGCAGGTACTGAACGGCGAGAACGTTGACCCAGTAGACGTCGCCGGGAGGGCGAGAATCTTCGGTGTTGCCGTAAGCGAGGGCAAGACAGAGCATGTCGGAGTCGATTCCCCGCACAACGAAAACGCACTCTTCAGAGTGCAACTTCCCGAGGACATGACCAAGTGCCCACTTGACCTCGACCAACTGGCCGATAATCTCCATTTTCGATCGGTCGACAGATAGCGCGTTGCGTTCCATCACGCCCATGTTAGTCTGAATGTTGTCGCAATAGTTGACCTAATTTCTATGGACTCTGATGAGCGACGAGTTCCTAGTATGCTGTCGAAGAAGGCGATCTTCATGAATCAACAGGAAAAGGCCGACGGCCCGGGTTTGTCCGTTTCGAAGACTCGAACGGCCACCATTGACGGCAACGAAGCATGCGCCGACGTGGCCTTCCGTATCAACGAGATTTGCTCGATCTTTCCGATCACGCCCGCAACCTCGATGGCTGAGCTCGCGGACCAGTGGGCAGGGGAGGGTCGCACCAATGTTTGGGGCACGATTCCCGACGTCGTCGAAATGCAGAGCGAACTGGGGGCAGCGGGAACGCTCCACGGTGGGTTGCAGGCGGGCAGCCTGGTCACGAGCTTCACGTCGTCGCAGGGCCTGCTGCTGATGATTCCCAACATGTTCAAGGTGGCGGGCGAGTTGCTGCCGTGCGTCATCCACGTCGCCAGCCGAGCACTGTCCACCAACGCGCTGACGATCTTTGGCGACCACCAGGATGTGATGGCGGTTCGACAAACCGGATTCGCCATGATGGCTTCGGCGAATGTTCAAGAGGCGCACGACTTCGCCTTGATCACCCAGGCGGCTAGCCTTGAGTCACGAATCCCGTTCCTGCACTTCTTCGACGGATTCCGAACCTCCCATGAGATCGCCAAGGTGACGATGCTGGATGACGGGCACCTGCGGGCGATGCTGGATGAAGAACTGATCTTCGCCCACCGGGCTCGCGCCATGAGCCCCGATCGGCCAAACATGCGGGGGACCGTCCAAAACCCGGACGTGTTCTTCCAGACTCGCGAGGCTGCCAACCCTTACTTCGACCGCTGTCCTGGCATCGTTCAGCGCACGATGGATCGCTTTGCAGAGCTCACCGGGCGGCGCTACAATGCCTACGAGTACTCCGGCCATCCTGCGGCTGAGCGAGTGATCGTCCTCATGGGGTCGGGGGCGGAAGCGGCGCGGGAGACGGCCGAGTTCTTGGCCGAGCAGGGAGAGAAAGTCGGTGTCGTCCAAGTACGACTCTATCGCCCCTTCGATGTCGGAGCGTTTATCGACGCATTCCCTAAGACGACGAAAGCGGTCGCCGTCCTTGATCGAACCAAGGAACCCGGTTCCTTGGGCGAGCCGCTGTACCTCGATGTCGTCGCCGCGTTCGCCGAGCGTCGGAGCGCGGCGAGCCGTCCCTCGATCATCGGAGGGCGCTTCGGTATTGGTGGCAAAGAGTTCCACCCTGGCATGGTGAGGGCAATCTTCGATGAACTGCGGAAGCCCGATCCGAAGAACCACTTCACGATCGGCATCCACGATGACCAAGGAGACACCCACCTCGATTTCGATGCCCACTTCGCGGTCGAGCCCGACTCGACCCATGCCGCGATCTTCTACGGTTTAGGCGCAGATGGAACCGTCGGTGCCAACAAGAACACGATCAAGATCATCGGCGATGACCCGGAGTTCTTCGTTCAGGCCTACTTCTTGTACGATTCGAAGAAGAGCGGTTCACAAACGGTTTCCCATCTCCGCTTCGGGCCAACGCCCATTCGCTCGACCTATTTGATCCGATCGGCCAAGTTCATCGGATGCCATGTGTTCGGCTTCCTGAACAAGATGGACGTTCTGGCGCGTGCCGCTCACCGCGCAACGTTGCTTCTCAACTGCCAGTACGGGCCGGAAGAAGTCTGGAGCCACCTGCCGAGGCACGTGCAGGAAAAGATGATCTCGAAGCGGATCACGCTCTATGTGATCGATGCCACTCGCGTTGCGAAGGAGACCGGGATGAGGTCTCACACCAACACGGTGCTCCAAACGTGTTACTTTGCGATATCCGGCCTGATGCCCAGAGAACAGGCCATTGCCAAGATCAAACACTCGATCCAAGCCACTTACGGCAAAAAGGGGCAGGAGGTCGTCCGGCGGAACTTCGACGCCGTGGACAAGACCTTGGCCAATCTTCACCGAGTCGTCGTTCCCGAGAAGTTGGATGAGCTATCGTCGACGCCGCCCGTCGCATGGATGAACTTGGAGGGCGCGCCCGACTTCATCAAGAACGTGACCGCGAGGATTATCGCTGGCGAGGGCGAAGCGTTGCCGACCAGCGCGCTCCCCGTCGATGGAGGCTTCCCGAGTGGCTCGGCCCAATGGGAAAAGAGAAACGTCGCCGATACGGTGCCCGTTTGGAACGCCAAAGATTGCATCCAGTGCGGAAACTGCAGCTACGTTTGCCCCCATTCCTGCATTCGAACCCGCCTCGTCCACGACTCGTTGCTCGACGACGCTCCCGCGGGATTCGAATCCATCGCCATCGACGCGAAGGGTTTTCCCGAGACTCGCTACACGTTGCAGATCTACATGGAGGACTGCACCGGGTGTGGCCTTTGCGTCGATGCCTGCCCGGTCCGCACGAAAGAGAAGGCGAGCGTTAGAGCGATCAATATGGTCGAGAAAGACGGCCTTGAGATCGACAATCGGCGTCACCTCGCATTCTTTGAGACCTTGCCCGTGAACGATCGTTCCTTCGTGGACTTTGGCACCGTCCGCGGTGTGCAGTTCCTTGAACCGACGTTCGAGTTTTCGGGGGCATGCGCGGGCTGCGGCGAGACGCCTTATCTCAAACTCGCCTCACAGCTCTTCGGCGA
Organism: Fimbriimonadaceae bacterium; assembly: GCA_024710805.1. Classification (GTDB taxonomy): domain Bacteria; phylum Armatimonadota; class Fimbriimonadia; order Fimbriimonadales; family Fimbriimonadaceae; genus JANJUB01. The sequence continues at coordinate 13,473 of JANJUB010000194.1, forward strand.
CCGCATGATCGTCGCCAACGCGAGCGGGTGCAGTTCGGTCTATGGGGGGAGCCTTCCGACCACACCTTGGTCAGTCAACCATGAGGGGCGCGGCCCCGCGTGGGCGACTTCGCTCTTCGAAGATAACGCGGAGTTTGGGCTGGGTATGCGGCTCTCCGCCGACCGCCAGATGCAGTTGGCGCACCAGTTGCTCAGCAAGCTCAGGCTCGACCTCGGCGAGGATCTGGTCGACGAACTGATTCACAGCCCTCAGCGCCTCGAGTCTGACATCCGACGCCAGCGGGATCGCGTCGCCGCGCTCAAAGCGAAGTTGACGACGCTCAAGGGAAAGAAGGCCATCGAAGCCCGCCGACTCCTGTCCGTCGCCGACTCCCTCGTGCGCCGAAGCGTTTGGATCATCGGCGGAGACGGCTGGGCCTACGACATCGGCAGCGCGGGCGTCGATCACGTCTTGGCGAGCGGTCGGGACGTGAACCTGATGGTCTTGGACAACGAGGTCTATGCCAACACTGGCGGCCAATCCTCCAAGGCGACGCCCCTCGGCGCGGTCGCGAAGTTCGCCAGCGCCGGCAAGCGCAGCGGGAAGAAGGACCTCGCCCTCCAGGCGATCGCTTACGGCAATGTGTATGTCGCGCGCATCGCCATGGGCGCCAATCCTCAGCAAACGCTAACTGCGGTTCGCGAAGCCGAGGCGTATCCCGGACCCTCACTCATCATCGCGTACAGCCATTGCATCGCCCACGGCATCGACATGGAACACGGAATGGAACAGCAGCGCTTGGCTGTTCATTCGGGCTATTGGCCCCTCATCCGCTACAACCCCGAGTTGGCCGAGGTTGGCGACAATCCCTTCATTCTGGATTCGGCGCGTCCCTCGGTTTCCCTGAACGCTTTTTGCGAGAACGAACTGCGCTACCGCGCTCTCAGATACACCCAGCCGGAAGAGGCCGCACGGCTCCTCGAGAAGGCTCAACAGCAAGTAACCCGACACTGGGCTCTTTATGAGCGTATGGCCCAGTAGAGGCAGTCAAGGAGCATGCTTCAAATGAACTTATCAACTCGGTATCTAGGACTCGACCTCAAGCACCCGATCGTGGCTTCATCGTCGCCACAATCGAGGACTCTGGACGGAATCCGTCGATTGGCTGATTCCGGTGCTGCGGCCATTACGCTATTCTCGTTGTTTGAGGAGCAGATCAGAGCCGAGCAAGAGACCATTGACTTCCTCATTGGAAGAACCACGTACAGCCACGCGGAATCCTTAAGCTACTTTCCTCCCGCCGCTGAGTACTCAGTCGGCCCCGGCGAATACCTCGAGTTGATCTATCAGGCTACGCAGGCGGTCGAAGTTCCCATCATCGGCAGCCTGAACGGTATCACCGAGCATGGCTGGATCGACTACGCCAAGGACATGGTCGATGCGGGTGCCCGTGCCCTCGAACTGAATATCTTCTTCCTCCCGGTCGACATCACGACCACTTCGCAAGAGGTCGAGGAGCAGTATGTCCGGGTCGTTGAAACCGTCAGCTCCGCGGTTTCGGTGCCCATCACCGTTAAGCTCTCGCCCTACTTCAGTTCGACAGGGCATATGGCTCAGAGATTGGTCGCGGCTGGTGCCCAAGGGCTCGTGCTGTTCAACCGGTTCTATCAGCCCGACTTCGATGTCGAGGCTCGAGTGGTCCAGTCCCGGCTCGATCTCAGCCAACCGAGTGAGATTCGCCTTCCTCTGCTGTGGATTTCGGTGCTCTTCGACCGACTCCAATGCTCGCTCGCCGCAACGACTGGTGTTCATTCGTCGCTCGAGGTCGTCAAGTATCTGATGGCGGGTGCCGATGCGGTCATGACGACGTCATCCCTGCTGAAGCATGGTGAGGGGCACATCGCGACCTTGCTCACGGACCTCCAAGAGTGGATGTCGTCTCACGGGTTCGAATCGGTCGAGCAGATGAAGGGATCGATGAGCCTCAAGAACTGCGCGGAGCCCGAGGCTTTTGTGCGCTCGAACTACTTGAAGGTGCTGCAGAGCTACTCAGGCCACCGTTAACTAGTCGCCGACGAGGGCGCGACCGATGACCAGTCTCTGGATCTCGCTCGTGCCCTCGTAGATCTCGGTGATCCTCTGGTCGCGATAGAGTCGCTCGACCTTGTACTCCTTCATGTAGCCATAGCCGCCATGGATTTGGAGCGCCTTGTGGCACACACGGTGGGCCATCTCAGCTGCATAGAGCTTGATCATCGCCGACTCTTTCGTGTGCTTGATGTGCTGGTCCTTCATCCAAGCGACGCGGTAGAGCATCGTCTTGGCGACTTCGAGTTCCGTCGCCATGTCGGCCAGCATGAACTGGATGGCCTGGAAGTCGGCGATCTTCTTGCCGAACTGGGCACGGTCCTTGGCGTACTTGACCGCCTCCTCGAGGGCGCCCTCGGCGATCCCTACGGCCTGAGCCGCGATACCGATTCGTCCGCCATCGAGCGTCGTGAGCCCGATGTTGAGGCCCTTGTTCTCGGTGCCGAGAAGGTTGGCGGCAGGAATACGGCAGTTGGTGAAGACCATCTCGGTCGTGGAAGAGGACCGTATACCGAGCTTGTTCTCGTGCCTGCCGACTGCGAATCCTGGAGTCGAACTGGGGACGAGAAAAGCAGAGATTCCCTTTGCGCCAAGCGACATGTCGGTTTGGAAGAAGCCGATGATGAGATCGGCGAACCCGCCGTTGGTGGTGAAGTTCTTGGTGCCGTTCAGGATGAAGTGGTCGCCGTCTCGGGTGGCAGTCGCCTTCATGCCGCCAGGGTCGGATCCCGCTCCACCCTCCGTCAGGGCGAAGCAACCCATCATTTCGCCGGTCGCAAGCTTAGGCAGGAACTCTCGCTTCTGCTCTTCGGTGCCCCACTTGACGACGGTGTCGTTGACCAGCGAGTTCTGAACTGAGACCGCCACGGCAGTGCCCGCGTCCACCTTGCTGAGCTCGATCATGACGTCCGCGTAAGCGAGGGCACCCATCGCGGTGCCGCCATATTCCTCGGGCACGGTCATTCCGTAGAACCCGAGCTCGCCCAAGGCTTTGAGCGCGGCGAAGTTGACTTCCTGCTTCTCGTCGAACTCGGGAGTGACGGGCGCGAGTTCCTTCTCGGCGAACCGCCGGGCCATGTCGCGGATCAGCAGATGCTCTTCAGAGAATGTAAAGTCCATCAGACGGCGTCCTCTCGCGGGTGCTCTCGTATCCACTCGCGAATGTAGTCAACGATCGCGTCCGGGTCATCGCCGGGACCAAACAACTTCCCCACCCCGAGCGCGGCGAGCGTCTCTTGGTCCTTGGTCGGAATGATGCCTCCTCCCGTCAGGAGTCGATCCCCGAGGCCCTTCTCCTCCATCAAGGCTCGCACCCTCTTGAAGTGGGTCATGTGTGCCCCCGAGAGCACCGACAATCCGATGACGTCGGCATCTTCTTCGAGGGCGGCGGCCACGATCGACTCCGGCGTTTGCCGCAGCCCAAGATAGACCACTTCCATCCCCGCTTCCACCAGGGTGCGGGCGACCACCTTGGCTCCGCGATCATGCCCATCGAGGCCAGGCTTTCCGACGACAACTTTGATTGGAGATCCACTCATGATCGATCACTTCAGAAGAACGATTGCTCGCGAAACTCACCGAAGACCTTGATCAGCGTCTGAGTGATCTCGCCCTCGGTTGCGTAAGCCCGGGAGCAATCCAGCATATGGGGAACGAGGTTAGCGTGGGTGCGCGCCGCGCGCTCGAGAGCGTCCAATTCCCGGCTCACGGCGATGTTGTCTCGGGTTTCCCGCAACTTCTTTACCGCGGCGATTTGGTCACGCTCGACCGACTCATCGATCTCCAAGATCGGAATGAGCAGTTCTTCATTCTCGTTCACGAACTCGTTGACTCCAACGATGATCTTGCGCTTGTCCGACAGAGCACGCTGATACTCGTAGGCCGCTCTCGTGAGTTCCTGTTGCGGGAACCCCTTCTCGATCGCCTGGATCATGCCGCCCATCGCCTCGATCTGCGCGAAGTAGGCCTCCGCTTCGTCTTCCAAGTCCCGTGTCAGGCGCTCGATGAAGTAGGAGCCCCCCAGCGGATCCGCCACGTTCGCGGCGCCACTCTCGAAAGCAATCACCTGCTGCGTCCGAAGCGCGATCTCGACCGCCTTGTCTGATGGGAGTGCAAGAGCCTCGTCCATCGAGTTCGTATGGAGACTTTGACATCCACCCAAGACACCGGCGAGGGCTTCCAGAGCGGTGCGTACGATGTTCACCTCCGGTTGCTGAGCGGTGAGGCTGCAACCCGCGGTCTGAACATGGAACCGGCAAAGCCAAGAACGCGGGTTCTTGGCGCCGTACCGCTCCTTCATGTGTCTCGCCCAGATCCGTCGGGCGGCTCGAAGTTTGGCGATCTCTTCGAAGAAGTCGAGATGCGAGTTGAAGAAGAACGAAAGCCTTGGAGCGAAGTCGTCGATCGACATTCCAGCTGCGAGGGCGTGCTCTACGTAAGTGAATCCATCCTGAAGCGTAAATGCCAGCTCTTGAGCCGCAGTGGCACCCGCTTCTCGAATATGGTAACCGCTGATCGAGATGGTATTCCACTGGGGAACATGCTCTGCGCAGAACGAGAAGAGATCGGTAATGATCCGCATGTGCGGAGCGGGTGGGAAGATCCACTCCTTCTGCGCGATGTACTCTTTTAGAATGTCGTTCTGAAGCGTGCCTCGGAGCTTCTCGAACGGGATGCCGCGACGCTCGGCATTGGCGAGGAACATCGTGAAGATCCACGCCGCAGGTGCGTTGATGGTCATCGACGTCGAGACTTGATCGAGAGGGATCGAGTCGAACAGCCGCTCCATGTCCTGGAGCGAGTCCATCGCCACGCCGGTCTTTCCGACTTCACCCTCAGAAAGCGGGTGATCCGAATCCCAGCCGTAGAGCGTTGGATTGTCGAATGCCGTCGAAAGGCCGGTCTGCCCTCGTGAGAGCAGGAAGCGGAAGCGCTCGTTTGTCTGCTCCGCGGTTCCCATGCCGGCAAACTGGCGCATGGTCCAGAGCTTCCCGCGGTACATCGAAGGGTGAATCCCCCGGGTATACGGATACTCTCCTGGTAGCGGTAGATTGGCGCCGAGATCGTCGGGGGCGATATCGGCTTCGCTGTAGACCGGCTTTACTTCACGTCCAGAAACGGTGGTGAAGTCTCGACCAGGTTCGGTTTCGGGTGACTCGATGGGTGTCGTTCCTTGTGCCATTATGCGTTTGCCTTTGGGTCTACCGTCAGTTGGATATTGGAGCACATCTCTCTTACGAACTTATAAGCCGAGCCACCCGAGGCGGCGAGGTGCTTTGCCGCGTTTTCGATCACGCGCTCGGCGTCGCTCTGTCTCAGATATCGCTGCCACAACTCGTCGACGATGCCGCTCTTGATCTCTTCAACCAGGCGTTGCTGCCGCAACTCTTGATGGCGTCCGGATTGAATGATCGAGGTGGAAAGTTGCTCGAGCGTGTCGACCAGCTCCTCGATGCCCTCGGTCTGTTGAGCGGACACCGCCAGCAGCGGTGGTGCTTTTCCCGACTTCGCGCTGCCCAAGCTGTAGACGAAACGGAGGGACTGGAGCACGGTATCCGCCCCAGGTAAGTCCGACTTGTTGACGACGATCAGGTCGGCGGCTTCGATGATCCCCGCCTTCATCGACTGGATCGCATCTCCCGTAATCGGCTGAAGCACCAGCACCACGAGGTCGGCGGTGTTCATGACATCGAGCTCGGCTTGGCCGACACCAACGGTTTCGATGAGGATCCGATCCATGCCGAACGCTTCGATGACGTCGGCAACGTAGGGCGTAGATGGTGACAGGCCCCCACGGCCTTCCCGTGAGGCGAGCGATCGCATGAAAATCCGATCGTCCCCAACGAACTTGTCCATGCGGACTCGATCGCCCATGAACGCGCCGCCGGTGAAGGGACTCGACGGGTCGACCGCGATGACGCCGACGCGGTGCTGCCGATCCGCCAAGCCGAGGGCGATTGCCGAGCAAAGCGTGCTCTTGCCGACGCCAGGGGGGCCGGTTACGCCGATTCGGATGGCATGCCCCAACCTGTCTGCCAAGCGTTCCCTGATTCCTGGGATCGAATTCGGCTCGTTTTCGACCTTGGTAATGAGCCGAGCGCACGCCCTTCGGTCTCCATCCCAAAAAGAGGTCCACAACCCCTCAGCGAGAGCCGGAGAAACGCCGGCACTCAAGTTCGACAAGTCGTCGATGCGAACGTTATCGGTTCCCACCAAGGCCAGTGTACACGAGCTTCTTGCTCTCCAGGCCCTTCGGGGTTGCCCTGTCCATGAAATCAAGGACAAGCTTCCCTTGAACTTGTCCGTGGGTGTTAGGCACGGGCCAGAGAGATCTGGCGGGCGATGTGACCGAGGTGCTTCTCCCAGGTGCCGCAACATCCGCCCCAGATATCGATGTGCGGGTATCTCCGCGCAAGCTCGCCCATCCGCTGACCCAGTTCCTGCGGATCACCTTCCTCCAGATGGCCGATCTTGCACAGGGCGATCTTCTCCATGGCCGAAGCGTTAGGTCGAAGCATGCGGATTCGCTCGATCCAATCCCCGGGTTCCAGCGCGGGCAAGAACTCAAGCGGATGTGTGCAGTTGACGCCATAGAAGTCCGGCTTCGCGTCACCACACTCGCGGTCCGTGGTTTCGATCGCTTCGCGAAGTGAGGGCCCAGACATCAGGCGCGACGTGCTGCTGTCCAAAGTGAACGATAGGCCCAGGGGCAGACCAACCCGCGCGGCCGCTCGTGCCACGCCAATAGCTTCAGCTACGGAGTTGAACGTTAGGGCCGTGACCACGTCCACGTCAGCGCGCGCCAGTGTCCGCATCTGGTGGAGGTGGTACGTCTCCGCCTCGTCCGATGTTATCTCTCGGTTGAGCGAGTAGGCGTCCCCCCGCGGCCCAATGAGCCCGGCGATCAGGATCTCGGGCAGTCGATCCCGAAAAGGCTCTGCCACCTCTCGCAGGAAGTCAATGCAGCGCACCTGCGCATCGGCGAGGGCTTCAAGCGAGTAGCCGAGCTTCGCACCCCAGTCGGGACTCGCACGATAATCCAGGCCGCCCATGACGACCGCCAGTCCAGCTTCTGCGGCCACCTCGAGGTAGCGCGCATACATCCTCCTCAGAGTCTCCAGCGCATCAGGTCGGTCGAGCAGCGGAAACATCGCAAACTCGGGCAGATCGTGCCCGAATCTGTACATGATCTCGGTCTCCGGGCCGCCTTCCGTGAGATACGCTTTGCCCTTCGTCGGGGGTGGGAACTGCCTTCGCATGCGCCTGCCTCAAGCTCGACCGCAGATTACCGGTTGGCGACCTGAAAGGCACGCGATACATCTTGTTAGGCGCGAACCAACGGTCATGGGTGACCGCGGGTTACAATGAGCTATGGTAGTCCTCACCGCTTACAGCCGTGTCCGCGCCGACCGCGTCGAAGAGGCGATTGCTGCTTGCCGAGCGGTGCGCAGCCAGTCGGTCCAAGAACCCGGTTGCGAGCGATACGACTTCTTCCAAAGTCCGGACGATCCTCAGTTGATCGTATTTGTCGAAGAGTGGACTTCGATCCATGACCTGCACGTCCACTTCGAGCAACCCGCGTTCAATACGTTCATGGAGGCCATGAACGGCATGCTCGAATCTCCAGCGGAGATTCGCATCTTCGACGCCCAGAAAGTCGACTAGCGAGCGGTCGTCGCCCGGAAGCAGCTGATCGTCGCGAGGTTGGCGATCTCGCGCGGCGTCGAGTTGAACGAGGCGACGTTCACGGGGTGGCGCAAGCCCTCCAGGAGCGGGCCGATCGTCTCGTGGCCCTGGCCAAGGTACGTCGCCAGTTTGAAGGCGATGTTCGCGGCATCGAGGCTCGGGAAAATCAGCACCGTGGCGTCTCCCCTGATATGGCTGTGAGGGAAGTTGCGCTTTGCGAACTCGGGGAGCAGGGCGACGTCCCCGTGCATCTCTCCATCCACCACCAGGTCGGGCAGTTCGTGGCGCAGCATCGCGACCGCATCGCGGACCTTCCGGGCGCGCGGATGTCGGCTGTCTCCAAAGTTCGAGAACGACAGCATCGCAATCCTTGGCTCGATGCCGATATCGCGAGCCAGCGCCGCACCCATCTTCGCGATTCCGGCGAGGGCACGCGCATCGGGATCGACTTGGAGCGTGGTGTCCCCGAAGATCAGCACTTGACCCTCGATAATCAGGAGGTGGAACCCCGCCGCTCTGAGGACCCCCTCGCGCACCTCGATCAGGGGCAGTAGCGCTCGGATCGTATCCGAGTAGGCGTCCTCGGCTCCAGCAACCATCGCATCCGCCCGTCCCAGCCGCACCATCATTGCACCGAAGCGCATCGAACTGCCGACGAGGTGCCATGCCTTCTGCGGAGTAAATCCGTCGCGCGCACCCAAGCGATAGAGCTCATCGGCAAACACGTTTCGGTCTGGCGAGGTCTCGGGGTCGATGACGTCGTAGCTGCCGGCGTCGATCGAGAGACCGCTGGCTCGCTCGTGGATCACGTCCGGGCGTCCGAGGAGCACCGGGTGCCCCGTCTCCTCCTGAAGCATGATTCGGCAAGCTTCCAGAACGCGGGTGCACTCACCATCGGCGAAGACGATTCGCTTGCGGTTCGTGCGCGCCACTGATCGGATGCGCTGCATCACGATCTCGCTGTGGCTGGTCATGCTGCTCAGCCGGACGGAATAGGCATCCCAATCGGTGATCGGCTCTCTCGCGTAGCCAGTCTCGCACGCGGCTTGGGCAACCGCCGAAGAGACAACCTCCAGCAGGCGCGGATCGAACGGCTTGGGGATGATGTAGTCAGGCCCGAAGTCGAAGTGCTGACCGGCGTAGGCCATGCTGACCTCTTGAGGAACCGGTTCGCGGGCGAGCGCGGCCAGGGCCTTGGCCGCGGCGACCTTCATCGCCTCGTTGATGCCGGTGGCGCGAACGTCCAGCGCTCCGCGGAAGATGTACGGGAAGCCCAGCACATTGTTGACCTGGTTCGGGTAGTCGCTCCGTCCGGTGGCGACGATCGCATCCGGGCGGGCGGCTTTGGCCTCGTCGTAGTCGATCTCGGGGTCGGGGTTGGCAAGGGCAAGAACGATGGGGTCCTTGGCCATCGTGCGAAGCATCTCGCCCGTGACCAGGCCCTTCGCCGAGCAACCGAGGAACACGTCGGCACCAACCAGCGCCTGGGCGAGCGTGCGTCGGTCGGTCTCTTGGGCGAAATGTTCTTTGTAGCGGTTCATACCGTCCGTGCGACCCCGGAAGATTACGCCCTTCGAATCCACCATCAGGATGTGCTCGGTTCGTACGCCGAGCGCTTCATAGAACTTTGCGCAGGCGATGGCCGACGCGCCAGCCCCGCTGACGACCACGTGGATGTCACCAATCGCCTTGCCATTGAGCTCGAGCGCGTTCAGCAGCGCGGCCCCGGAGATGATTGCGGTTCCGTGCTGATCGTCGTGGAACACGGGAATCTGCATCGTGCTCCGCAGGGTTTCTTCGATCTCAAAGCACTCGGGGGCCTTAATATCCTCTAAGTTGATCCCCCCAAAGGTGGGCTCGAGCACCTGGCATGCCCGGATGATCTCTTTCGGATCGGTGGTATCCAACTCGATATCGAATACGTCCACTTGGGCAAACCGCTTGAACAGCACGGCCTTGCCCTCCATCACCGGCTTGCCCGCCAGCGCGCCGATGGCGCCAAGGCCCAAGACTGCCGTGCCATTGGAGAGAACGGCCACGAGATTGCCTTTGTTCGTGTAGCGATAAGCCAGGTGCGGATCTTCGGCGATGGCGAGGCAAGGCTCGGCGACGCCGGGTGAGTAGGCGAGGGACAGATCGCGGGCCGTTACGCACGGCTTGGTGGGAATCACCTCGAGTTTGCCGGGCCGTCCCTGTTCATGATAACGGAGCGCGTCGGAATCGCGGTGAACCATGCCCCTAGTATGTCGAACGAGGGCTGACTGTAAACTTAAAAGACAATGCTCATTGCCGCCCTCTCGTTGTTGCCCATCGTCGTTGCCCCTAAGCCCACCACAAATCCCTTGGGATTCCTCTACGACTTGCCCGAAGGGTGGTCGGTCGCGGCGACTCAAGGCACCTATCAAGTCCTGAAACGAACCGGTCAAACCGAGAACGAGATCTACATCATCGGCGGTGCTCTCGAGTTCGAAGCCAAGACCTCGTGGGACAAGAAGCTGCAGGACGAGGACATCGCATTGCTGAAGCAGATGGGTCCCTGGACTCAGAGCGGGGAAGCCCAGAGCTTCGATGCCAAGGGCGGCAAGGGGATGCTGATGCTCTTTCGGGGAGCGAACCAGGGCGTCGAGTTTGCGGCGCAAGTGTGGTCGCTCCTCGCTGAAAAGAAGCGCTTCGGGATTCTCGCAATCACGCCAATCGAGCAGTACGAGGCCCGCTATGCCGAGTTCTTCAAGATCGCGGCCAGTCTGCGACCCGACCCCGCGCGGAAGCTCTCCACCAACAATGCCCACGCCAAGACGTGGAGTCAGCGCATTGCCGGCTTCAAGTTGGTGGCGAGCACGGCTGGCAACAGCAACAGCGGATCGGGTTCAGCAGGTGATGCGGGAGAATACGCGTTCACGTTCCTCCCGGATGGTACGTTCCAGTTCGCATCGCGCCGGATGACGTTCATCAGCGCGGGCGACTTCAGCGCAAACAGCCAGAGTAACGATGAGGCGGTCGGTACGTGGTCCGTCCAATCGGACGGTAAGAAGGCGCTACTGGTGCTCAAACCGGTTGGCAAGCCGACTGAGCAACTGGAACTCTCGCAGAGCGGAGAATACGTGCTGCTGAGCGGGAGAGCGTTCCGCAAGGTGCGGCTCTAACAGAGTTGTGGGGCCGAGATAGTTCTCGGCCCCGGTGTCTTGGGAGTCAAGGTCCTAATGGACAGTTAGATTTCCGCTCTTGATGGGGAACGGGCCGATGAAGCCATTGCCGAAGGGAGGCACGTTAAGCCACTGGTAGCCTAGCATGTCGCCATTGCGTCCGGGCGTGCCGCCATCCTTTACGGAGACGCGGATGATTCCGCCCACCGCGAACGGATAGGGGTTGCTGTACGTAACGAGGACATCAAAGAAGGCCTCTTTCGTAAGCAAGTTCACTTCCGCGTTGACGACCATGCCACCAAAGGCGTGCGGATACATTCCACCCACGGTCATCCAGTCCATCCAGCCCTTGTCGCCCGTCATGCCCATGTCGTGGGCGTTGAAGGAGACGTTTGCTACGCCGCCAAAGAAGTCGAACGCTACCGTTCCATTTGCTTTGGGGTGAGATTGCGCAACGGCTCCACCCACGATTCCCACGGCCAGAAGGGCCATTGCGAAGGGTTTCATTAACTTTCTCATGTCACACACCTCAGGTTCAAAATAGCCCATCGGCGACACGAATTGATGCCCTTACCTTCCCGTCCTAAGAAGTTGGGACAGTCGCTTTAAGCGCCGACGACCGAGCGGGCGTGCTCGAAGAACTGAACCAGATTCTTGGCTCGAAACTCCGCGGGATAGCCGACCACGATCCAACCGTTGTCCACATACCATCGCTCGCCCTTGGGCGAACTGAGCAAGGTTGGTCGCACCGAAAGGTCGAGGAAGCGATGGGCGGTATCCGCAGCGCCGTAGACGACCCACTTGTCGTCGAACTCGTCGTCACCGAGGATCACGTCTTCGCCGAACTGACGGTTTGAGAGGCGGGTCTCGCCCAAGCGCGGCCGGATCGCGACGAGCCAGTTGGTCACCTGGTCGGGCTTGGCAAACGCGATGATCGTGTAGGTGTGGGTGACCGTGTGCTTTCCGCTACCGGTGACGTGTTGGTGCTCGAAGACGAGGAGTTGCGGGTTGTAGGCCATCCATTGGATGCCTCCCACCCCGTTTCGGAGGTCGTAAACCCGCTGCATGCCTTCGAGATGCGGAACCACGTAGTTGCGGATGGACTCCGGCGGGTCGGCGACGGTTTCCAATCCGTACTCCTTGAGCGCAATCGCGATTTCATCGAGTCGGCGGAGTCTCATGCGGCCCGAGAGGATCGCCGCGATGATGATCATGATGAGCAGCGGCAGCACCGCGAAGAGCAGGATCCAGGCTTGGAGTCGCTCCTGATAGGGATGGAGCAGGTAAATCGTGACGATCTGACCCGCCAAGCCGATCAGGATCATGACGAACCAGAATAGGCTCTCGCGGGCGTTGCCGCCTTTGTAAGGTGTTGTCAAAGCGCTCTCCGAGTTGCCGAAAAGTCCTGCACTCCCCTATAATGGACCATGGTGCTCAATCGGATTGCGGGTTTCCTGCTCCTAACGCTCATGGCTACCGGGTGTAGAAAGGGTGAGCGGTCCGTCAGCGCTGAACGACCGCCGGATTGGTACTACGAGATTGCCATCGAGAAGCCGGTCATCAGCAAAGGCCGGAAGACCGTCTTCAGGCTCAGTCAGGGCATTCGAATCTACCGGGAAGGAAAGGCGTTGACCTTATCACCGAATGGCTTCGGAATGGACAACGATACTCCACCGCCGAAGCCCTCAGAACTTCAACCGGGTGGCTTTTGGTTGCGCCGAGAACGCGGACATCCGTGGGAGATTTCGCCCGATGAACCCGTTTCACGCCGTCCGACCTTCCGCAATGTGTTGGAGCACGGTTATGGAGAGGTGGTTTCAGCATTGGGGGTCGATGCCGTTGGCCCCGTCGACTATCCCGAGATCACGGCTTATAGGAAGGTAGGCGACTCCTGGCCCGTTTCCATCATTGTGGGGACCCGCCACAACAAGCGTAGAGTCGCCATGGTTTGCACCTTGCGAGAAGGTGTCGACGGCCGGAGAATCGAGTTCATCACGGCGGATTCGAGTAGGCAAAAGGGGGCATGGACGATCGACGCCAAGGGTGAGTTGGTCGCTTACGAATCAGAGCAGATAGTCATCTCTACCCCAGTTGGAGTCCCCGAGAAGACGTCGATCTCGAAGGTCACGGTGAAGAAGAAGTTGGCCGCAAAACCAACGCCTCCGCCGACCGCGCGACAGGCGCTCTAGCAGCCCTGGACCCTGGCCGTAATCTCTGCTGCACGATGGAGCTCGTCCACCGAGTTCAGCAGGTCGGGGCCAAAACGCACGTTGCCGCTCCGGGTGTCCGTGTTGACTCCCGCTCGGTACAGCGCTTCTCGAAACGCTTTCGCATCCGCGTGGGGCATCAGAGCAAAACCGCCGAACTGGGTCGGATCAGACGGATCGAAGAACGGCACCCCGTTCCTTCGGAATGCCTCGCGCAACTCGGCGAGCTGTACGAGCGAGTACTCGCGCAAGCGATCGACGCCCATCTCCAGCGTGAACTCCAATCCCGAGCGGGCCTGATAGAACGGTAGGATCGCGGGCGTGGATTCGAGCCAACCGTCGCCCCCCTCCGCGCGGATGGGCTCTTCAGGCCGGGCGTAGCTCCACACATCCTTCTTCGCAAACCAGCCGGTATCCAGCGTGCGCAGGTCCATCGCCCGAGGATGGATGGCCAACCAGCACGCACCGGTTCCGCCGCGCACGTACTTGTAGGACCCTCCCACCATGAAGTCGCAGCCGAGATCATCCATCGAGAGCGGAATGACTCCGGCGGCATGATAGACATCGACGACGACTCTTGCGCCGACCGTATGTGCTTTCGCGACGATCTCAGCTAGGCCGTCGATGATCTGACCGGTCGTGAACACGACCGCCGAAACCATGACCACGTCGACCCCCGGCTCGATCGCGGCGAGAATGTCGGAGGTATCGAAGAGCGCGGGGCTACCCGGCGGCGGTTCAACCCATCGCACGTCGGCGCGGCCGCGCTCGCGATAGGTCTTGAGAATGAAGTCGATGCTGTCGAACTCCCCTCGCGTGGCAACGACGGTCACCTTGTCCTTCGGGATCGCGTTCAAAACCGCGCGGAACCCCTGCCCGGCTGCCGTCTTGGGGACGACGTCTCCCGGCTTGGAGAGCCCGATCAGCCGGGCGATGTTGTCCCGAAACCGGCGTGCCTCATCCATCCAACCGCCGTCGTCCCAGACGCCGTCGAGCCGTTCGTACCAAAGGTCGAGCGCCTCTTGGACATCGGCGGCAAGGCGATCCAGCGGCCGGCCCAGAGAGTGGTTGGCGAGATAGATCTCGTCGCGTTGCAACACCCGCGAGAAGCGGGGCCACACGTGCTCGCGCAATCCGGCTTCGGTCAAGGCACCCGCCGGCAAGCTCATCGGCCGATCTCCGTGCGCACGTCCCATAGCTCGGGGAACAGCCGGATGCCGAGCCCCTTCGCAAGGAACGGAATGCCCGACGAGCCGCCGGTGCCCATCTTGAAGCCGATGATCCGCTCGACGGTCTTCATGTGGCGGTAGCGCCAAAGCGAGAACTGCTCTTCGACATCGACCAGCTTCTCGCACATCTCGTACGCATCCCAATACTGGGTGGGATCTTCGTAGATGCGCTTGAACACGGCGATGACATCCGCACTTTCCTCATAGGGCTGCGACCAATCGCGTTCGACGCGGTCGGCAGGAATCGCGAAACGCCGCCGCGCGAGGTGGCGCAGGAACTCGTCGTACAGACTCGGTGTGTTGAGGAGCGCCGTTAGCTCGGCGTGGATCTCTGGCGCATGTTGAAACACCTTGATCGCCTTGGCGTCCTTGTTGCCGAACAGAAACTCGATCATGCGGTTCTGATAGCTTTGGAGACCGCTCGCCTGGCCCAGCACACCGCGGAACTGGGCGTACTCGCTCGGGGTCAGCGTTTCGAGCACCGCCCACTGCTCGAAAAGCATGCGCTGGATCTGCTTCACGCGAGCGAGGATCTTGAAGCAGGGCTCGAGTTTGTCGTGCTTGACATGCTCGACCGCTGATTTCAGCTCGTGGATCGCGAGCTTCATCCAGAGCTCGGACGTCTGGTGTTGGATGATGAAGAGCAGCTCGTCGTGGTGGTCGGAAATCGGCTTCTGCGAGTCGAGAATCTGGTCCAACCCCAGATAGCTGCCGTAATCGAGCTTGTTCTCAAAATCGGTCTGGATGGTGTCTTCAAAGGCGCGCTCGGCCATTCGAGGACGTTACCCGGGGGAGGTTCAAACTCGTTCGGGTTGCTCGGAGTTGACGCAACCCCAAGTTCACGGGGGCCGCTAAGCTGAGTGAAGCTCAGTGGCCCCCAAGTTTTGCTAGGGTTATTCCACCCGGGCAAACACTACGTAGGCGACTTCGCCTTTGAAGCCGCGTCGTTCTCGCTCTCGTACTTCGAAGGACACTTCACGAGCATCTGCTTCGAGTGGAACGAACCGTTCTCCTGGTAGCCGATGACAACGACCTGCGTTGCGGAAGCAAGGTTCGACTGCGGCGGGCCCGTGTAGATCACCGGAATCTCGCCGGTCTCGTCCTTAAGGACGAAGCGGGTCTCGCGACCGAGCGTGTTCAACGTCAGCGACCCAGGAACGAGCTGCCCCACGACGTGGACGTCGCGGCTTTGCGCAGCGGCCTCTTTGATGGTGACGTAAGGGCTGGCGTTCTGGACGAACACCGTCGTCAGCCCCACGGTCGCCACGAGGGCGACGACTCCAGAAATCAATGCACCTTGTCTCATATTGCCTCTCTATCTCTTAATCCTTTGGTTGCTCATCCGTGGGCTCGTGCGAAGTTTCGGATGCGGGCTCATCGGATGGCTCAGCCGGTGGTTCCTCGGTTTCGACGGCTTCAGTCTCTTCGACCACTTCCTCAACTGCAGATGCCGGTTCCTCAGCCGCTTCCTCGGTTGTGGCCGGGGCTTCGGATGCGGCAGCCGCACCCTCCATCGCCTGGATGCGCTTCAACTCGTCGCCATGCTCTTCGCGCATTTCCTCTTCCGTCAGTGTGCCCGTGATGAAGACCGGGTTCATGGGGAAACTCGACGGCTTGAAGTGGGTGTTGTAGAAGTGCCACGTCACGATCGTCAAGAAGGCGAGCACCGATTCATCTGTGTGGGCGATGTAGGCCAACGGGATTCCGATGTCGGGTAGGAAGCCGCCGAAGAACACCGGGAACCACAGGATGAGGCCGGAGAACACCATGATCGGCATGCCCCAGTACACGGCGAAATAGTCGAACTTCTCGCGGAACTGGAAGCGATCGTAGGACGGCGGATGCGGGCTCTTGCCCAAGTGGTACTTGACGGTTCCGACCAAGTCGCTGATGTCGCGTTTCCTCGGCCACATCGTCCACGAGTCGAAACTGAAGTTGGCTTTCTTCCAACGCCAGAGCAGCTCGAAGGTGTGGTAGATCCACACGGCGATCAGGCCGATTGCGGCGCCGCGGTGTACGACCTGCATCACTTCCATGCCTCCCATCGCCATGTAGAAGGCATGGAGGAAATCGTTGTTCGGGTAGCGGATCGGCATACCCGTCACCACGAGGAGCGTGAACGTGATGATCGTCAGCAGGTGCTGGATTCGCTGGGAAACCGTAAATCGCTGGTACCTCTTGACGCCCTCGATCTTCGTTTTCTTCTTCCTGGTGAAGATGTGGGTGCCCGCGGCCAGCATGCCAAACCCGACGGAAGCGATGGTGGTGTAGTAGCCGATGGGATTCGCGAAGACCGCAAACATGATCGAGGCGATCAGCGTCGCAAAGCCGAGCGCGACAAAGACGACCACTGGCGGAGAGACCCCGGAAGGCTTCTTGCCGAAGAGCGCCACGCGCATGTCGAACAGGATGCCGAGCAGCAGGAGTCCGAGCACGCCGAACGTGAGAATCTTGAAGAACCACTCAGTCGCGGTCAGAATCGGGTCATTCTTCACCGTGATGTGAAGGTGGCTGAAGCCCGAGTTCGCGAAGTTCATGGTCGCGCCAGCATGGCAACCGGCCTGGCCGCACGTCTTCGTTAGGTTTTCGCGGTGGGTGGTTGACTCTGGCTCGGAAGACGCCAAGACGCTGTGGCCGGTATGGCAGTCGGTGCAGATCGCGGTGTCCTCGCGACCAAATCGTAAGAGAGCCTTGCCGTGGAAGCTGGCCTCGTAGGAGGGCACGGCGTCGGTATCGACCTCGTGTCGCTCCATCTTGGCGACATCGTTATGGCACGAGGAGCACAGCTTAACCCGCTCCTTGCGGGTGCCCTCGCTTGGGCGAACCACTGCATGCGCATCGGTACCCGTCGTGTGGCAAGAGATGCAGGTCGGGGCATCTTCAGGGAAGTTCTCGATCTTGCCATGGACGCTAAGCATCAAGGCATCGGCGGCGTCGGGGTGGCAAGAGGCACAGTCCGGCTTCTCTGCCTTCATCTCATCCGTGTGCGGATACTCTGGCGTATAGCTGGTGTGGCAACTGGTGCAGTCCAAATCCTTGTGAGGGGACTTGTCTAAAGCCGCCATGTGCACGGCAGGAGCCGATTCCGTTTCCGGATCGTGACAGCCCAAGCAGGCTTGGTTCGTCTCTGACCGCTCTTGGGCGAGGTTCTTATCGGGTTGCGCCAGCAGGTCTTGGGCAAACACGCCGACCAAAACAAAGGGCACAGTGGCAATGAGGAGGGGCAGAACGCGACGCCCAATAGGAAGCATAAGCCGCTTGATCAGCGAAGATTGCTCTGAGTTACGCATTCCACCCCTCCTGAAGTTCATTTACTTGAGACCAGGGTTGCTGTCAGCCTTGATTTCGTCGATGTTCTTCTTGCCGTCCTTGTCGGAGTCGAGGTTCTCGAGTTCCTTGAGAATAGCCGGCGTCAGCTTCTTAGACTTCGCCTTCTTCATCTCGACCTGCATATCGATCCCGTAGGGATTGAGTTTGCCCCCCTTGGGTGACACATGGCAGACAGCGCATGCCGCCTTCTTCAGGCCCGAGTCCTTCGCGACCTTGTAATGGTCGTCAAAGACCTTACCGAGCGGGGCAAACGCCATAGCAAGAGCTCCGAGACCGGCGATCATGCTGACGGTGAGTAGTCGTTTCATCATTTTCTCCTTACATTGATTTGACGAGCGGGGGGGCCTCCGATTTCGCCTCACTTGAATCTGAGACATCGGTTGGGCGCGGCCCGCGGTATCGGCGATAAGCGGCGGCTAAGAACCCGGCAATCGTCATGATCGCCGTCCCCAGCCAAACAAGCCCGACGAGTGGCTTATGGAAGATCTCGACGGGATAAATCGGAGTGTTGAGCTGCACACGGAGGGTGATCGAGCGGTCCGCGGCATTCATGCCGGTCATCACGAGCTGCATGTTCTGGTCGAGTTCGACCGCGTGCTCTATGGGGTCTCCACCCGTGCCGACTTCCAGCTTCGGAATGATCGTATCGTCACGGCCTTGCCCAGTAACCTTGATTTTGGCTCCGAAAAGGGTGCCCTTCGAGCCCATCTCCCCTTCACGCACCATCTCTTCGTAGGTCAGGGTCAACTCACCGAGTTTGACTGACTTACCGACGGGAACGTTCACGTCTTGGCTGGCGCGATCTTGGGGCGGTCCTAGCGAGACATAGACGTCATGGAGAATGCCGCGCTGAATGTGCGGCCAGACCATCGAGTTCATTTGGTCGCCCTGGCGTACGTTATAAAGACCAGGACTGGCCGTGAAGAGAACCTCACCATTCTTATGCGGGTCGCGGAGCTCGAAGAGCACTTGGTTGTTCCGATCCGAAAGATCGGACGTCATGCCCTTGTAATGCACTTCGTAGCCGAGTAGCCGTCCGGGGTGATCTCGCATGACCACCGTTTCATCATGTTGCTCGAATCCGCGAGAGACAATGAGTCCCGCCATGAGGATCGCGATGCCGATGTGCGACGTGAACGACATCACGCCCATCTTTGTGCGCTTGACGAGTTCGATGACACGCCACGTGTTGGCGACGAGCACCATGTAACAGATGCCCACCAGCAGCAACAGGAACATCAGCCCCTTGACCTTGTAACCGCCGGTCATGGTGATAGTCGGGTTCAAGTTGATGAGGGTTCGGGCCGGTGTAACGACCGTCAAGAAGAGGGTGATGCCGGTTAGACCGATCGCAATGCAGGCGATCGAGTAGAAGCGTCCCCAGAACTCCTTCGGCTTCATGGATCGCCAGCTCACGAAGGGCGTGATCGCCATGAGCAGCATCAGCGGAATGAAGATGTAGGGGAGCACCTGGTGGTACAGCGCTTCTTCGACGACCTTTGGCTTCTGGCCCATGAGCGCCATCACCAAGGGGACGCTCATTCCAATCGCCGTGGCGAGGCCCATGAGGACGAGCAACAACGCGCCCATCATGTAGAACACTTCCCGGCGGAACACGCCCCCCGGCTCATCGGCGTGCATCGCGTTTCGGCGAGCCTGGAAGGCTCGAACGGTCCAGAGCCCCAAGAAACCGAGCACCGAGGCGCCCATGACGGCCACAAGCAGTTTGAGGGCCGACCGATCCATCTCGGCAAAGCTGTGAACGCTGGCTTCGGACAGCAGGCCCGAGCGGGTCAAGAACGTTCCGTACACGAACGCTAGGAAGGGCAGCGAAGCCAGCAGCGTATTGGTGATCTTCCAGGTCTTTCGCGTCGACTGGACGATGACGCCGTGGATGAGCGCGACCACAAAGCACCAGGGGACAAAACTGACGTTCTCGACCGGATCCCACATCCAGAAGCCGCCCCAGCCAAGGGTCTCATAGGCCCAGAATCCGCCCATGCAGAGGCCGAGGCCGACCAGCGTCGCCGCGATGATGGCCCAGGGCCGCACGATCGGCAACCACTCGTCGTAGTCGCGCCGAACCAGCGCGGCGATTGCGAGGGCGAAGAGAACGGTGAGCGATCCAAATCCGAGGAAGATCGTCGGGGGGTGGATCGTAACCCAGTAGTTCTGCAGCGATGGGGCAAGTCCCATGCCCTCGACAGGGACAAAGGGCGTACCCTCGAACTTGTTCAAGTCGAACGGCGACTCGAAAGCCAGGATATTCGAGATCGCGCCCAGGAAGAGCGCATAAACGATGGTGAACCATCGCCGTAGGTTCTGGGCGTGACGAACGGCGAGGATGCCAAAGATCGCTGCGCTTACGGCCCACAGAAGGAAACTGCCCTCTTGGCCCGACCAGATGCCGGCGATGCGATAGGGGACCGCGTTCTTGGTATCGGCGTGTCCCCAAACATATTCGTATTCAAATCGGTTGCCTACGAAGAGCGTGGCGAGCCCAAGAAAGGTGCCGAAGAGCGAGAGGCACCCGAGGGTGAAAGACCAAGCGCCGACGCGTTCGAAGGCTTGCTTGCGCGGGCTGATGTACCAGGCGAGAGCCGAGATCGCAAAGAGCAGAGCGGCGGCGATCACGAGGGCTCGACAACCTGTGCCCAGAGCGAGAGACCATGCGGGCGGTGAGACGAGGTTGTTCGGGTCCAGTTCGGTCATTGTTTCAAGTCCAAATCAAATCTAGGGTGTTGCTCCGTGCCAACCCGAAGGCTGGCACGGAGCGAATAGGCTAGTTGTCTTCGGGCAGATTCATCTCTGCCTGGTTAGCCTTCTTTCGGTGCTCTTCGATGACTCTGAGCTGCTGCTCAGCGCTCATCTTCGGAGCGGCCGGTCTCGGTGCATTCAGCGCGTCCAGGTTCGTGTTGGCTACGGTCACCAAGTGCTTGGCATACGGGGCGTTGTGCACGCCGTAGTCGCCCGAGCGGATGATGAAGTAGTAGTTGTGTCGAGCTCGCTTGATCTCGATCGGCACGTTGGCCTGGTTCGGAGGTGTCTTACCCTCTGCCTGAATGAGCGACGTGTAGTCCCAGAAGTCGGCATCGCCGAGGTTCGCCGCTGCCCACGCTTCCATTCGGCCGCGCAGGGAAGTCAGCAGACCAAGGACTTCCGACTTCACTTGGCCCGTTCGGGCGGCGGCATCGGCTGCCGTATGGCAGGGGGCGCAACCCTTGTCGAAGCTGACGGTGAAGCTATGTCGAGAGTCCGGCATATGGCACTTCGTACACTGTCCCGGCGCATTGGCGTGAGCCGTGTTGCGCTGGACGGGGCCAGAGCCCTCCACGCCGCCGAAGCCCATCAGCATGTTGTACTGATTGCTGTCGTGCATGCTCGGACGAGACGTGCTTGCCTGCAATCGAGAATCGGCAGGGTTCGTACCGCGGCCATTGTGGCATTGCGCACAGCCGTGATCGAAGTTGGTGAACTGCTGAGCCGTCGTTCCCGGAGCAACGTCGGTGGTGTCGGTGTTGAAGTTCTTCTTGCGAAGCATGACTTCTTTGCCGTCATCCGTCAAGTTGCCGGTCTTCGAGTGAGGGTTGTGGCACGTCACGCAGGTAGCCGAGTGAGGTGCACTGGTCAACGTGTTCTCTGCAATCCAGCGAATCTCGTCGTCCTGTAGGTCAGCGAGGACCTTGCCCTTATCGTTAACCATGTTGCGGAACAAGCCGCTATGGCACGACATACAGGCCGAGCTTCGAGACTGACCTGGGTTCGTCACGCCGCTGTCGACGGGCGAGGCGATCAGCTTCACGTGAGCCGAGAAGTTGTACTGGTCGTGGGTCGGACCGTGACATTGCGCACAAACGATCGGCGAGGTCGCCTTTGGGAATGTGAGAATGTTCTCTTTGGACGGTGCGGCTTGGTGGGCGCTGCCCGGGCCATGGCACCGTTCGCAGGTCACGCCCTTTTCGGCGTGAACTGTGTCCTTCCAGTGAGCGTAGATTGGGTCGTCGGGGCTCTTACCGCCGTGACATCCCGCGCAGGCATCCGCCCCGATGTAGGTAGCTGACTTTTGGTCAACTCCTAGCAAGGCGAGAAACTGCTGGGTCACTGACGGCAATCCACCCGTATCCGTTTGCGGTCCACCCACGCCGCCGCAGCTCTGGAGGGCCAGCGCCGCCGCGATGATGGGAATCGACGCAAACAGGGTCATGAGCCATCGGGATCTCATAGTAGTCCTCCGTTCGTAACTGTTCCTTCTCTCCGTAGCGAAAGATTCAAAACTTCACCGTGTAGCGAACCCCGAGGAATGTTGTTTCATACCCCGTAAGTCCGTAGAGTCGATCAGAAAACCGCCAAGGCGCGACGACCAGATCGAGAGAGTGGTCGGTCGAGATTTGGCGGCGATACTGCAGCGTCAGCTGAGTGCCGCTCCAGTTGTTGGTGCCAAAGGTGTTCAGGCTGGCCGACAGAGTTTCGCGTTCATTGCGAACCCAGTCAAGCCCCATCGAGAATGCCGTGCTGTTCGGGAAGAACATATCCAGCGTATCGTTGGTGCCTTCCGAAGCACCCTTGGCGCGAATCGCGTCGTAGCTCCACTCGGCATAGCCGAGCAGGCTCGGTGCGAACTGATAGCTTCCACCGAGTGCGATGTTTTGCCAGCCTACGTCGACGCCGCGTTGCTTGTTCTGGCGGAATCGGTAGGTGTAGCTCGCATAGCCGGTGAACAGCTCGTTTCCGCCGTCCAACTTGATTTGGCCCATCGCTTTGTCGTCCCACAGCATCTGCCGCGGATCGGCGCCCGCGATGCGGGCCGAGGCCGTCATGTCTTCCCAGTTTCCACGTAGGGTCACGCGGATACCGTTATTGAGCCGTCCGCTGAGGCGCGCATCGTACGTATTCCACTTGGGAACATCGACGAACGAGCGATCGGTGCGAACGCGCTCCGCCTCTCGGTGACGGAATCCAAGCTGGAGGTTCCAGCTGCCTAGTTGGTGGTTCAGTTTCAGGCCTGAGTTGAACCGTTTCCGGGTGTAGGCGTTCTGAACCATGTTGCGGATGTCGAACTCGTCTCGTCCCGCGTTGAACTGCAGTGAGGTAGCAGGACCCAGGTCGAAGTAGCCGGCCATGGCCAGCGTCCGGACATTGCCGGAAGGCCGACCCGCCTGCTCGATCCGCGTGTATCCTGCGGCACCTTGCAGACTCAATCGGTCGCCAATCGTGCCCGCGATGTGGCCCTCGATTCGGCGCTGCAGCGTTGCCGGCTGCCGGCCAGTGTCGTCGAAGGTGCGGCGATCCGTGATGTTCACTCCGGCTTGGATCGGGCCGAAGCGACCCTCAAGTCCGCCGGCGACCGTTCGCGAGCGCACCCGCCCCGTAGCCTTAGGAGGAACGTAGCTTTGGGAGCGATCATCGCTGCGGTAGCTGACGAAGGCTCCGACATTCGGAGCGATCGCATGCTCGACTGAAATCGTGCCGACCTTGTCGCGGCTCCGCGCCGTAGGAACCCAGCTGGGTTCTGCGTGGTATTGCCGCTCTTGGACGCTGCCGCGGATCGCGGTCAGGCCGGAGTTGAGATACACCAACCCAGAGCCGTACGAGTCCTGACCCGGCGTACCACGCCAGACCAAGGAGTAATAAGGATGACCCTCGCCGCCCGGGTTCATGTACTTCAGCTCGGCCAGCGTGAGCCCCTCGGGGACACGGGCGAACTGGCCCATCCGGAACCGGTTGCCGCTGGCTTTCCAAGTGGAATAGCCAAAGGTCAGCGAGTTGTACCGGACGGGGATTTCGACTTCTTCCTGCTCTTCGGGTTCCTCGGTGGGCGTCGTTTCCTGAGCCCACGCCCCCATCGCCAGCACGAGAACTCCCGCGAGCGATGCTAGATTGCGCAGTGTGGTTTGACTCATGATAGGCCTCAATGCTTCAAGAATCGCGGATCCGTGTTGCTTCCGTGCGATGCGACGTGGCAGCCAGCCGTCCAACAGGTTTGACCCGGGTAGTGGCGGCCCAGCTTGTCGGTGTGACACTGGGAGCAAAGGCCGCGGGATACCGAGTTCAACATCTTCGGGTTGTTCGAGCCGTGCGGCTGGTGGCATTCCAGACAGCCGTCGCCCGTGTGGCCGGAAACCGGATCATGCTCGAATACGAAGGGTCCCGCCATCTCTGTGTGGCACGTGACGCAGTTGTTCTTAAGCGCGTCCTTGCGAACCTTCGCATCCTTGGTGGGGTGCGGCGTATGGCAGTCGCTGCACACCATGGAACCTTCTGGAACCGGGTGGTGCGAAGCGTGCTTGAAGTCGCCCAAGGTGGGCCCGTGGCAGGAACCGCACAACGTGGCCTCATCCGCTCTGAGCATGGCTTTGGGGTCGACCTTGGCCACGAAGAGCGGCGAACGAGCATCCTTGGCGTTACCCTTCTTGACGCCCGTTAGTGCGGGGTCGGAGGTCGGGTGAATCTGGTGGCACGAAACGCACGATAGGCCAGCTTTCTTGTGCTCATTGACCTTCCAGTGCACTTCGCTCAGCGTTTGGCCGTGGCATCGCATACAAGCGGCGCTGGACTCTTCCGGCGTCATCTTGCGGAACGCGATAACTTCGGCGTTTTCTTCGGCTTGGTGGATGCGGCCCGGTCCGTGGCATCCTTCGCAGCCCTGCTTATCAAGCGGTAGGCCAGCGTGGGCCATTAACGGGGCATGAGGCGATGCCGCAAACCCCTTCGAAACATCTTCGTGGCAGCTGGCACATGCCTCGCTGCCCATGTAGTCGTCTTCGGTTGCGCGGGCGAAGAGCCGCTCGGCCTGGGATTTCCCCTTGCCTTGCTGCTCCGAATGCGCAAAGCCGAAGAGCAACAACAAGACGCCAATCGCAAGAAAGATGGCCTGATACTTCATCCTCGTTTTCCCCTCGTCTTCGACTTCATGTCGCCCTTGGGACGGTGTCCCATTCCAATCATGGCCCAAATATGACGAAGAGTTGCCAAAAATGACTAAATTTCAGCCCGTGTACATAAAAATTGCGACACGAATAGAACCCAAAACAGGCGTTTTGGGGCCTTAGGGGCTGGGGGTGAGGTGCGCCTACGGCTCGCAGACGACGCGGAAGCCCACGATCGGGCCGTCAGAGAGCCACCAGCGGCTCTTCGGAAGCTGGGGATCGGACATCTGCCAGTCGGGGTCATAGGGCCGCCGAGCGGTCGGAATCTGTAGGTCCAATTTGTCCCGGAAGGTGCCCCCGGCAAGCACCGGTTCGCCCTTCATGTCGAGCACCCATTCTCCAACGTTGCCGTACATATCGTGGATGCCCCACGCGTTCGGCTCTTTCTTGCCGACGGGCTGGGTTTGACCCTTGCTATTACCTGCGTGCCAAGCAACCTTGTTGGCGGTGGGCAAGTCCATCATCGCGTTGCCAACCTTGCCGGCACGGCAGGCAAGCTCCCATTCTGCCTCGGTCGGCAACCGATACTTCTTCTTCGTCACCGACGAAAGCCAGCGGGCGTACATCTCGGCAGACGAGACGTTCAAGTTGATGGCTGGATACCCGTTGTGCCCCCAGCCCAGGTCGGGCAAGGTGTAGCCGCGGCTCGGGCGGGCGATCGCGTCCGCCGCGTACTCGGTCTGATCATAGGGCTTCGACGGCTCGCCGCTCGCGAGGAACGCATCGAAGGCTTCCCAGGTCGTCTCCGTCTTCGCAATGTAGAACGGCTTGACCTCGACTTCCTTGTTCCCGATCTTGACCTTCCCCGCCGGAACGGCGATCATCTCGACCTTGGCCGTAGACTTGGGCAGCGTTTCGGTGAAGGGTCGCAGTACGGGGCCGTCCTGCAGAGACGTCAAAACAATCAAAGTGGCAAGCATGGGAGTTCTTCTAGGTCTAGTGGCCGCAGCTATGGTTTCGACGCCGCAGCCGCTTGAACGTTTTACCTTTACGCAGTATCACATGGGGGTCGACGCCCGCATCATCGCCTACGCGCCCGATGAAGCTACGGCAGAAAAGGCCTGTGCGGCGGCATTTGCGCGGATCGCTGAGCTCGACTCCATCATGAGCGACTACCGCAAGGATAGCGAACTGAATCGCCTTTGCGCGCGGGCCGGTGGCCCACCCGTCCAGGTGTCAGCCGACCTGCTGACCGTGTTCATCCGGGCCCAGGAAGTATCGAGACTGACCGGTGGCGCTTTCGATATCACGGCTGCGCCGGTGAT
>JANJUB010000147.1 GCA_024710805.1 Fimbriimonadaceae bacterium
GGCGGTGCCAGCGTCGAGAGGGTCAACGAGCCCGTGAGGAGAGCTGCGGCTCGTAGTTCGGCGAATGCTGAGGTGTGGAGAGTATTGGGCATTGCTGGATCGCCACCGTGCGGCAGTGGCGGGAAGAGAGACAGAGTCTCCCGTGAACCAAACGGACCGTTCCAGGTGCCATTCCCACCGGTCAAGTTCCCGAACGCATCATATTGCCGCTCAGCCGTCACCGATGAACCATCGGTCGTGCGAGCGTCCGCGTTCTTGAGGCCGCTGTGCAGGAACGTGCTCACGCCCGCGCGACGCTCCGAAATCCCAGCCGTGTAGTTCGCCGAGAATTGGCCGGTCGTTTCGTTCAGCACGGGGTCCGTGACATACGCCCCAGCTCGCTTATAGGTCGTCGTAGTCGCTCCCACGGTTCTCGAGGTCCTCGCATCCAAGCCGTTGTATCCGTAAGAGGCGCGATTCAGCATCCCAGTTGATCGTCCTCGTTGTTACCGCGTACGTGTCCGCATTGCGGCGTTCCCAAAGTTGCGTTGCAAGCTGTCTAAGTGTGCGATAATGTTGCAACGTACTCAACAGTGCGGAGTTCCGGGAACTCTGCCAACACCTCTGTGCACACAACATTTAACAGTTCACGTTGTAGGGCACTAAACGATGGCCCTACGACAAATCTCAGTACAACCAAATTATCCTCAGCGAGCGCAACTTCCGTGGACTCAACAAAAGCATAATCAACGGTCGGTTGCATTGCCCTCCCTATTGACGCTATTAACTGTTCGTGGTTATGGAAGAGCTGGGACAATGTGGACACTCCCGTCGTCAGCATAGTGAATAATACCCTTCGTCGTTGGGACCATCTTGCCTTCGACTCGAACAAATCCGATTACTTCGCCGAAATCAACTCTCTCCCTGTATCCAGCCCTGCCCTTAGGTACGTTGTTTGCAGGCTGACCTTTGCCAGCAAACTTATTGACGAGGCCCTGCGGGTCCTTGTGAGTCAGCTCACTGCGTCCAGGTACATGCCTCTTATGGCCCACTTGGTGCTTGCCTTGCTTGTCCGCGTGCACCCTGGGCCCGGATGACGGAGCGCTAGCGGGCTTCGAAGGCCCCTTTGGTAGAGGTGCCTTCTTCGGCGTGTGCCGCGGCGCAAGCCGAACCGCCCTGCGGAGCAGTGGCAATGCTCTAGCTACGATTGGAATCGCGACAATCCACCACGCTTGACCATCAGGGTCCACAATATGTGTCGGAGCAGCCTCACCCGCCCCATACGCCGTCCAGTTTCGTCCATCCCCAATCGGGTCCTTGGAGATGAACCGTCCCGTTGAGGAATCGTAGTAGCGATGCCCGAGTAGCCGCAGCCCGTGATCCGGGTCTTCTTGGTAGCCGAAGCCGCCCGCATAGCCAAACGGGCCCGACCAGGAACCCGAGGAACCCGTCAGATTGCCAAACGCGTCGTACGTTCGAGAGCTGTCAACGTTCGCGGAAGCGCCGCTCTGCGCATCCGTATTCTTCATACCCGAATGCAGGAACTTGCTGCTTCCTGCCCGCCGCTCGGAGATCCCCGGCGTATACGTCGCCGCCCCATCCGACAGCACGGGATCGGTCACCCCCGCGCCGTTGCGCTTGAAGCCATACGTGCCGGACGAATCCGTCTTCGACACTCGAGCATCGAGTCCGTTGTAAGGTCAGCAACTCGAACAGCGTGTGTCTCAATCACATTGTTGGGCGACTTGCACAATGGAACAATTGTTACATGACCAGACCACCAGCACAACTGATGAGTCTTCGGTCTGAATGTAGCCAGCCCCAATATCGTTATCGATCGTCAACGTGAGGTTCATGGGTCCTTCACATACAGGGCAAGCCTGTACATGACCCTCGTAGACGAAAGGTCTCCCAAGCACCTGACTGCGTGGGGTCTCCAGGAAGAGCGTTAGGTAGTGTGGCCACTCAACGTCCTCATTGAAATCCAACTGGAGCTCAGCGAGTGCCTTTGGTAGAGGCTTAAGAGCAAAGTCCAAAAATGGTACCTCGATGGGATATGCCTCATATGGAAAGTCATCGCTCATATTGCCACTTTCATGCCTGACGATCTGAAAGGAGCCTTCACTCTGGTCGTATACGAATGGCCCTTGGCTCACCCGACATCTCCAGCAAAACAGAACACGAAGCTCTGACTGTTTCCAACCAAGACAGAATAGGGCGTTCGGGTCAGAAAGCGTTACTATGTTAAGAAGCGGCCTCCCGCAACTTGGACAGCCAATTGCAGAAGGACCGCCAAAGTGCCCGCTTCCGGTCCCTCGTTGATCGAACCAGAAACCGCGATGATCGACAGACATCCTCACCCTCCTTGCCGCCAGAGTTCAGAGGCCGGCCAAAGCGCTTCGTCTCGGGCGTGCCCAAAGCCCCCGGTTGCCCAGTCATAACCAAACCACACCCAGCCGATTATCGGTAGCTTCTTCACGATCCCTTGTAGAGCCTTCGTGCCAAGCTTTCTACCGAGGCGTTTCATCGCAAACTCGCTGAGCTCATCAAAACTGGCAGGAATCTTCCGGCCGAGCTTCGCATACACCTTCTTTAGGTAGCCTCGAATTCGCGGGTCCTTTGAGCTCAGGACGACGTCAACAAACTGACGGGCTTGCTGGGCAGTCATGTTCTTGGGAGATATCTTGTTCTTTTTGCAGAACTCTTCAAAGTGCTCCTTAACGGCCTTATTGTAGTCGGAGTGGCCATTTCCAAAGTTATGCCCCCCGGGGATGGGGCCGGTGACAGCACCATCAAAGACTGCGATTGCTTCCTTCGAGAATCCTCCCTTACCCCAGCCGACTTCCCTGGGAACAAGGTGATGTCCAACTGCCAGCCCCGTAGGATCGACCCCGGAGAAGGGATTGTTCTCGCAGTAGCTGTACCAGTTCCGCCCATCGCCAATAGGATCCTTCGACAAGAACCGTCCTGTCGTCGAGTCGTAGTATCGATGCCCCAACAGCTTCAGGCCGCTCTCGCCGTCTTCCTGATACCCATAGCCACCGGCATAGCCAAACGGGCCGTTCCAAGTGCCGTTCCCACCCGTCAAGTTCCCGAACGCATCGTACTGACGATCCGCGGTCACCGAGGAGCCATCCGTCGTGCGAGCATCCGCGTTCTTGAGACCGCTGTGGAGGTAGGTGCTCACCCCCGCGCGTCGCTCCGAAACTCCCGGCGTGTAGTTCGCCGAGAACTGACCGGTGGTTTCGTTCAGCACGGGGTCGGTGACATACGCCCCCGCTCGTTTATAGGTCGTCGTGTTGGCTCCCACGGTTCTTGAGGTCCTCGCATCCAAGCCGTTGTATCCGTAAGACGTCGAAAGACCTGGATTCGTCAGGCCGACAAGGCGAGATTCAGCATCCCAGTTGAACGTCCTCGTTGTTCCCGCATAGGTGTTTTCGTGAGGCTCCGTCTCCCTTCCCGCCATAGTCGCAGTGGCGGGTCGGTCCGACAATCAGCCCGTCCAGATGCGAGGTACGAGCCACCCCTCGCGCCTCGTGATGGGTCGGGGCCAGCGGGAGTCAACATGAGGTGAGCGGCGAGCACCCCTCAGTCCCCGCGCCCCCCAAGCGGGGCGAGGGGGAGCCCGAGCCGACCCGACCCAACCTCGAACCTAGCGTGCCCAACTCGGTATCATGCGACCATGCTGTCCCTCGCGTTGGGCATCGTCCTGGCGGCACCTCAGGCCGCGCCGTCGTTTATCCGCTTTCCCGACCTCCACGGAAGCCACGTGGCCTTCACCTCGGAAGGCGACCTCTGGATCGGCGATCTCGAGACCCGAACCGCCAAGCGCCTCACCAGCGACCCGGGCGTCGAGCGCAACGTCAGCTTCTCGCCCGACGGCAAGAGCCTCGCATTCGAGGGAGAGTACGACTCGCGCCAAGCCTATGTGATGCCCACGAGTGGCGGCATTCCGAAGCGGCTGACCTATGCCGAAGGTTTTCGCGCGGTCACCGACTGGAGCGCCGATGGCAAGAACGTCATCTTCCGCACGACGAACGTGCCCACGAACTACCAGATGGCCTCTGTGCCGGTGACCGGGGGCGTACCCAAGCCGTTCCCACTCGAGTTCGTGTCGCACATGACGTTCGCGCCGGACGGCCAGCGGTACGCGTTCACCCGGTTCAACCGTTGGTACAGCGCGTGGTTCCACTACGACGGCGGCATGCAGAACCAGATTTGGGTGCGCGAGCCCGGCCCGACGCAGTTTCGGCAGATCACCAACACGCCGGGCACCAACGAGTTCCCCGCCTGGTGTGGCGACCGCATCTACTTCGTGAATGAAACCAAAGGCAAGTTCACGCTGATGTCGGTGCCCGCTTCCGGGGGTGACGTCCGCGCCGAGCTTCCGCCGAGCGATACCGAGATCCGCGAGATGGACACCGACGGAAAGCGGCTGATCTTCGAGCGCGGCGTCGGGGCCGAGGTCTTCGACCCCACCACCCGCAAGGCGACTCCGATCAGCTTCCAAATGACGAGCGACGAAATCCACGCCCGCCCGCGTACGGTTCCGATGGACGGCTTTGTGCAGGGCGCCTCGATCTCGCCCACCGGCAAGCGCGTCTGGGTGGAATCGCGAGGGCAGATCGTCTCCCTGCCCGCTGGCGAAGGCGCGGCGTACGTGTGGAAGTCGAAGCCGGGCGTTCGATTCCGGAACTCGGTCAGCTCGCCCGATGGCAAGTCGATCGCCTACTTCAGCGACGCCAGCGGCGAGTTTCAGCTGTACGTGGCAAAGAGCGACGGCACGGGCGAGAAGCAGCTCACGAAGGACGGCGGGCGCCAACTCGTTGCGCCCAAGTTCTCCCCCGACAGCAAGTGGATCGCCTTCACCGACTCCAAGATGAACCTGCGTATGGTCAATGTTGAGTCCGGGGAAGACAAGGTCGTCGCGAACGTCCCGATGACGTGGTTCGGCGTGCCGTTCGATTTCTCGCCCGACTCGAAGTGGATCACCTACTCCCAGGTCGCTCCCGTCACTTTGCACAACGTGGTCCAGCTGTACGAGATCGAGACCGGGAAAACCACCGCGGTGAGCGACGGCCGAGGGAGCGATTCGACGCCGGCCTTCAGCAGCGATGGCAAGTGGCTGGTCTTTGTGGCGAGCCGGCGTCTTTCGGCGGACTGGGATCCGGTGCTCAACCAGATGAACCTCGCTCCGACCGGCATCGTGACGCTGGTCTCGCTCGCCGCAGAGACTGAGGATCCCTTCGCGCCCAAGAACACCGACGAGGGTGCTCCGGCTGCTCCGGCCAAGAAGCCCGACGAGAAGCCGCAGCCGATGAAGGTCGATCTTGAGGGCATCTGGGTGCGGCGCATCGAGTTGCCGCTGCCGCCCTCGGTTTACAGCAAAGTCGATATGGTGGGCAATCGCGTGCTTGCCGTGAGTGCCCCGACCAGTGGAGCACCGGCGATCCAGTTCTTCGATGTGGCCACGAAGCAGACGGGCACCGTCATCGAAGGCGCGAGTTTTGAGCTCTCCGCCGACCAGACCAAGTTGCTGGTGCCAGGCGCGACCGGATTCACCGTGATTGGCGTGACCGGCGACGACCGCAAGGCCGTGACCTCGCTGGGGTTGCGCCTCAGCGTCGATCCCAAGGCCGAGTGGCGGCAGATGTTCTACGATTCCTGGCGGTTGCTGCGCGACTACTTCTATGTGCCGAACATGCACGGCGTCGATTGGCCCGCGATCGCGCAGAAGTACGCCGCCTACCTTCCGTCGGTGCGCTCGCGCGACGAACTGGACGAACTCCTCCGCTGGATGCAGTCAGAGCTCGGCTCATCGCACCAGTATCTTGCGCCGGGTGACGTCATCGACAACAAGCGCCGGGTTCCGGGGGCGTACCTCGGCATCGACCTCGAAGCCGATCCGAGCGGCTACTATCGCCTGAGAAAGATCCTGCGTGGCGACGGCTTCCGCGCCTCCGAGCGCTCGCCGCTTGTGGGCGTGGGCAAGAACGTGAAAGAGGGCATGATCGTCCTAGAGATCGCGGGCGTTCCGGCGAAGGTGGGCACCGATCCTTACCTCGGCCTGCAAGGACGTGCCGGCCAGGTGGTGTCGGTGGTGGTGAACACCAAGCCCACGAAGGAGGGCGCGACGACACTCTACGTCCGTCCGATTCCTTCCGAGACGCGTCTTCGCTACTTGGACTGGGTCGAGAGCAACCGCCAGTATGTCGAGAAGGCCAGCGGCGGGCGCCTGGGCTACGTTCACTTGGCGGCCATGACCACGCAAGACATGAACGACTTCGTCAAGCAGTACTTCGGGCAGCGGGACAAGGAAGGCATCGTGGTCGATACCCGGTTCAACAACGGCGGAAACGTTCAGAGCGTGATCAACCAGATTCTGGCGTCGAGGCTCACCGGGTTCTTCAACATGCGCGACAGTTCGCTGTCCTGGACGCGCCAAGGCGACTACTTCGAGGGGCCGATGGTGTGCTTGCAGAACGAGTTCAACATCTCGTGCGGCGAGGAGTTCCCCCACCGATTCCGCGATCTGAAGCTGGGGCCGGTGATTGGACGCCGCACGATGGGCGGGGAAGTCGGCTCGGCTCCAGGCTGGCCCCTTCTGGACGGCGGCGTGGTCAGCGTGCCGAACTACGGCATGTGGACCCCCGAAGACGGCTGGGTCATCGAAGGCGAGGGAGTATCGCCCGACATCGACGTGCCGAGCAACCCGAACGCATTCGTGTCGGGGAAGGATCCGCAACTCGACGCGGGCATCAGCTACTTGCTCGAAGACCTGCGGAAGAACCCTCGGGCCAAGCCGAAGCAGCCGCTCAACCGAACCCGGATTGGCGGTTAGAGCGACTTGGCCATACGTCGGTGGGGAATCGTCACTTCGGTGAACGGTTCCCCTTCGATCGTATAGCCGAGGCGAAGGTAGAAGTCGACCGCGGTATCGCGGGCGTTCAGCACCATGCGGGTGAAGCCGCGGGCTCGGGCGGTGGTTTCGCTGAACTCGACGAGGATGCGGCCGAGCCCCTGCCCTTGATGGTCCGGCCTCACCGCGACCTGCCGCATCTTGATCTCACCCTCGGACAGGGGGGTGAGAACGAGGCACGCGAGCAACTCAGGAACTCCGAACGCCCACAAGGCACAATGCAGGTCCGTCACTTCCGCCGCTAGCTGCTCGGGGGTGAAGTCCAGCCCAAGCGGCTTGCGCAGGACTTCGTAGCGCAGCGCGACCGTGGCCTCGTAATCCGGCGAGCCGTGATCGACCAGTCGGCACTCCACGATTAGCCCCGGATGTCCACGAATACCGGCAGGTGATCTGAGGCTCCGGTGCCCTTCTCGGTGTAGACGGCTCGCCCCTCAGCATTCTTGGTAGTTCGTCCGGCGGTGCCTTCGAGAGCGTCCTTTCCGGAGAAGATCAGGGGCATAGCCGCGCGCGGAGCGAGTCCCGGACTCACGAGAATCTGGTCAAACAGCACGCCTTCGGTGAGCACGTCATCGGGGAAGCGATACTCCTTGCCGCGGAATCGTTCGTTCTCCGACTTCGCGCGGTTCATGATCGGTTCCAACGGCTGCCCCTGGTAGACCTTGTTCAGCCCGAGCGTGACGTAGTCCTTGTCGTACAGCGGCTCCATCAGGTTCACCATGAGCGGCTTGCTGGCCGAAACGCGGCCGCCTTCGACGGCGAGGTTGCCGGTCTCGAGGATGTTGACGCTGACATCATCGGGGGCGTCGTTCATGTCGCCGAGGACCACGTGGTTCTCCTTCGGACGCTGGGCGATCCACGCCGCCAGCATCCCCATCGCCATCTGGCGTTGCGGGTCGGTGTTCATTCGACCGCCGCCGCGGCTCTTGTTGTGGAGCACGTACACCGAGAACTTCTCGCCGGTCGGTCCCACGACCACCGCCCACAGCACATCTCGCTTGCCGGGGAAGGGAAAGTCGAGTTCCTTGCCGCGGAAAAGCGTGGTGTAGGATTCGACGCGGTACGGCTTGCGGACGACGAGCGCGACCTCTTGGTCCTCGTCGACTTCGTCCATGATCGCGATGGTGTAGTTGCTATCGAAGAACTGCTCAAGTGCCTTGCGGCTCGATATCTCCTGCAGGCCGATAACATCGGCGTTGATGCTGCGGAAGACGTTTTTGAGTCGGCTAACCCGATCGGGATGGGCGTCTTCGCTCAGCCACTGAATGTTGTAGGTGGCGAACCGGGCCGAGTCGGATCGAGTCTGGGGAATGCACGCTACGCCCACCGCGAGCACGGCGGTGACGAGCAGGGAACGCAACCAACGCATGGGCATGAGGGTACCCCTCACGCCCACCGTTGAGCCGATTCTTAACCCATGCGATCGGCGATCGCGCGGCGGATCATCGCATCCGCGATATCATCGCCCGAGGGGTTGTAGGTGCCCGCTTCGACGCGTGCCTTCAGGTCGGCAATGCGATCTTCGCGATCGGGCAGGTTCAGGACTTCCTGAATGACTTGCCGAACGAGTTCGGCATCTTCTTGTCGCGGGTAGCTGTTCGGATTCAGGTCCATATCTTGGATCTCACGGATGAGTCCGCGCTGAACCAGCAGCTCCTTCACCATCTTCACTTGTGCGTCTGATATCTGCATCTTGAGAACTCCTTCCGTGTTCCGCGTTGGATCTGGCTTACCTGACCCTCAGACGGCTTACGGTTGCTCGTTGATTCGATCTATCAGACAGGCGTCCCGGCTATCTCTCCTCCGCTCCAGCAGCTTTGAGATCCTAGGCTTTGCGTGATCGAGGTCGCCCTCGTCGTGCCTTTTTCTGTCGAGACAGGTTTTGCCTGCCGTTGGTTATGTATCGGCACCCCCTCAAGAGTTCTTTAGGGGTAGCCACGCACTTTTTCGAGTTTTTTAATTTGCCTCGCGATCCATCCGCTCGGGAGCGCTGATTCCGAGCAGCTTGAATGTTGATCGGAGGGCGTTGCGGGTGGCGACACAGAGGGCGAGTCGGGCTTTGCTCAGCTCAGGGGATTCCGGCTGGATGACCCGGCACGCGTCGTAGAAGTGGTGATACGCCCTCGCAAGATCGATCGCGTAGGTGGCGAGGCGGTGGACGCCGTAGTCCTCGGCGGCTCGGCTGACTTCGTAGGGAAGGTCGGCGATCATCTTGATCAGCGCGAGTTCCTTCGGGTGGTCGATCAAGCTCGGGTTCGACTCGGCGGTGAATCCGGCCTCGGCGGCTTTGGCGATCACGCTGCAGATGCGGGCGTGGGCGTACTGAACGTAGAACACCGGGTTCTCATCGCTCTGTCGCTCGGCGAGGTCGAGGTCGAAATCGAACGTGGTGTCGTGCGAGCGCATCAAGTAGAAGAAGCGCGCGACATCCTTGCCGACCTCTTGCTGCTCGGCCTTGCTTGCGTTCGGTTTGACGGTTCGGCCGATCTCGTCGACGAGGTCGATGAGCGCGTAGATGTTGCCGTCTCGCTTGCGCATCGGCGCCGGCTTGCCGTCCTTCATGAACCGCACGAGCTGGAAGATGACGACTTCGAGCTTCTCCTTCGAGAGTGCGAGCGCGGCTTGGCAGGCATCCCGCTCGGCGGGGCTGCCGTAGAGCTTGGCTTCGAGTTCGGTCAGCGGCGCGGCAG
Organism: Fimbriimonadaceae bacterium; assembly: GCA_024710805.1. GTDB lineage: Bacteria > Armatimonadota > Fimbriimonadia > Fimbriimonadales > Fimbriimonadaceae > JANJUB01. The sequence goes on from JANJUB010000147.1 coordinate 9,586, forward strand.
CGGGATTATTGCTCGGCTGCATAAGCAACGCGGCAACGACGGCGTGGAGCCGGCCGATGTAGCCGTGATGGTCCGGGCCGAGCACGGTGATCAGCTTGTCCGCGTTCGCCGGTCGGTTGAACTTGTCCTTGTGGTAGGCGACGTCGCTCGCGATATAGGTGAGCCGGCCGTCTTGGCGTTTCAGAACCCGGTCTTGGTCATCGCCGAACTTGGTCGATCGGAGCCAAAGCGTGGAGTTGTCGGGGGACGAACCCACCCAGACGCTCCGTGAGTCGCCGTCTGCGGGGGACGAGCTCTCCCCCTCTCCGCTTGCGGGGAGGGGGCTGGGGGGTGGGGTCAACTCCCCTTCATCCTCGGTTGCACCCGATTGGGCCTCGATCTCGACGTCTTCCAGTACGCCGCCCTTGCCGAGCTTCAGCTTGTGGCGGATCGGCCGCGTGTCGGCCGCACCCTTCGCCGCGAGTTGATCAATGTCCTGGGCGACGATCCCTCGGTCGTGCAGCGATTGCTCCGAGAACCAAGTGTCGAACTCGGTTTCGAAGGTCTTCAGATCTAGTCCCTGACTCGTCACCATGATGTGTTCGCAAAGACGCTGGAGGGCCTCCGTCGGTACCCCCTCAAAGAACTGTTGCGAGCTGCTCTTCTTCGCCAGATCCGCCATCCCTTCGAAAAGGCGCGCAACTCGTAGATAGAACTCTGGTGCCTCACACCCTCTGTAACCACCATCGCCGGACGCCAGTCGTACTGCCCACTCGGTCAACCGATCAGGGTTCAAGACGTACGTGAGCAAGTTCTGCGCAACCGCGGAAACGTAGTCGCCCTTGTACCCGCCTTCTGGAACTGAATGGTTCAGGCAGGTAGCTCGTACGCTCTCGGCGAACAGCCGCATCTGCTCGCTGTTTACGCCGTCGTTGATGTAGTACTCGCGGTGAACCGGATTGCCGGCCGCTTCGAGAACGTTGCAGAGCGTCGAACCGAAGGCGGCGCCTCGGCCGGAGCCGATCGTGATCGGCCCGTTCGGGTTCAC